>CBCSOI010000007.1:0-18191 GCA_965141595.1 uncultured Atopobiaceae bacterium
CCTCACGACGTCGTCTTCCTGTTCGCTCCAGGGACGGCCTCCGGACGAGACCGCTTTGAGGACCCTCGCCCTGCAGGAGATCGAGGCCTCCGTGCGCCCGGGGAGCACCGAGGCCCAGCCCTTCCAGTCCGCGCCCTTGGTCGGGAAGAGCTCCCTGACCAGGCCGTCCTCACGGTCGCTCCAGGGATGGCTCTTGCGCCCCTCCGGCCGGGCCTCCAGGCCGAGGGCCTCGGCCTTCCTCTCGATGGCGTCGGCGGGAAAGCCCGGGAGCACCTTGGCCCAGCCCTTCCAGCGGGGGCCGTGGAACGGGTAGAGGTTCCTCAGGGTCCTGACGTCCGCAGGCCTCCAGGACACCAGGGAGAACCTCGAGGCCCTCACGGCGATGGTGGCGGCCGAGCGCCCGGGCAGGCACGTGGCCCAGCCGGCCCACCGGGCCCCGTGGACCGGGTAGTACCTGATCAGGGCCTCGTCCTCGGCCTCGGTCCAGGGGACAGGGCCCCGCTCGAGACCGATTCCGAGGGCCGACGCCCGGGCCTTGATGGCCGCGGGGCTGCGGCCCGGCAGGATCTCGGCCCAGCCGTCCCAGCCGTGGCCGTGGGAGGGGTACTCCCTGACGACGGCCTCCTCCTCCGCCTCCGACCAGGGGTTTCCCCCCGACATGTGGCGGACCTTGAGGAGCTGGGCCCTCCGGGAGATGGCCGGAGGGGTGCGTCCCGGGAGGAGGTCGTCCCAGCCCTCCCAGAACCGGCCGTGCTCCGGGTAGTGGGTCCTCACGGCGTCGTCCTCCCCCTCGGTCCAGGGGACCCGGTGCCTGGTGCAGAGGCCCAGGGCGCCCGCCCGGTTCGAGATGGCCGCAGGCGTGCGTCCGGGAAGGATGCCCGGCCAGCCCTTCCACCCCGACGCATGGGTCGGGTAGAGGCGCCTCAGGGCCTCGTCCTCCTCTGGCGTCCAGCGCCTGGAGGTGTGCCCGGAGGGGTCCGGCACCATGACGCGGCCCCGGGCGGCGATGGCGGCGCGGCTTCGGCCGGGCAGGAGCTCGGCCCACCCCTCCCATCCGGCGCCGTGGGCGGGGAACTCCCGCATCAGGGCCTCGTCCTCCTCGGCCGTCCAGGGGCGGGGCGCCCCGGGGGCCCGGAGGCCCGAGAGGTGGGCCCTGAACTGGATGGCCTTGGGGCTCCTTCCGGGAAGGGCGGTCTCCCAACCCTCCCAGGAGCCCCCGTGGACCGGGTAGTGCTCGGCCAGGATGGCGAGCTCCTCCGCGCTCCACCGGGGCCCCCTGGGGCCCCGCTCGCCCCCGGTGTGGGTGATTTCCCTGCTCATGGGACTCATCCTCTCTCTCTTCAGGCCTCTCGACCGCCCGCGCCGGCGCCCCGGGCCCCTCAGGCCTTCCGGCTGGAGCCGTCCGTGTAGTCGATGGCGACGCCCTCCTGGGCGTTTTGCACGGTCTCGTCGACGGTAAGGTCGCAGGACAGGCACTCCGCCTCCATGCGGACGGCCCTGCAGAGGGCCTCGTCGCCCTCGAAGATGGGCGTCACCTGGTACAGGACGAGATGCCCCGTGGACCTCAGGTGGTCCGCCACCTCGTTCTCGACGGGAAGCATCCCCTCCACGTTCATCTGGCGCGTGCCTGTGACGAGGTTTCTCCAGTCGGCCGTGTCGTCGTTCCAGAGCTGGTCGCCCAGGAGGTGGCAGCGGTTGTAGAGCCAGCCGCCGTCGCCGATTGAGTCGTAGCGCTTCTGATGCCATCCCGAGGGCTTCACCGACGAGATGTCGGGTCGTTCCCCGGACCCCATGTGGGCCGCGTCCAGGACGGCGAACACCGGTCCGCACCGCAGGTTCCCGTCGAGCTCCGAGAGGCGGGCGTGGGGCTCCCGGGAGCCGTCGTCGAAGGAAAACGACGGGGCCCCGGAGCCGTCGGCGGCCGGCTCCGGGGTCGCCTCGGCAGGGACGGTCGCCGGCTCCGCCACGGGGGCGCCCGGGGGCACGGCCTCGGGAAGTCCTCCCAGGGCGACCGCGGCCGCGGCCGCCAGGAGGGCCGCCAGGACGGCCGGGGTGCGGGTCTTGCGTCTTCTAGCCATGGGTGGTCCTCTCCCGAAAGGGGTGGGGCGCCGTCGTGGCGCCCCACCGCGGGCCTGTTGTCGGCCGGTGCCTCCGCCCTTGTGCCTAGAACGCCTCGTGGACCATCTCCACACCCTCCGGCAGCCCTTCCCCGTCGGCCTCCACGGTGTAGTCGGCGAAGGAGGTGGGGCTTGTCACGCCGTCCTTGAGGCGGGCGGTGACGCGGCCCAGGTTGGCCTCGGCGGAGCACACACCGAGGGCGTTGGGGTGCGTGAAGCAGGTCAGGGTGCGAAGGCCCATGGAGGGTCGGCTCGCGCTGCGGTCCTCCCAGAACATGCGGCGGAAGGCGCCGATGAAGGCGTCCCAGTCCTCCCAGGTGAAGCCGGTGTCTCTGGCCCGGGCCGGCGAGACGAAGCCGGAGACGCGGTAGAGGCCGTAGGGCACGACCCACTTGACGGCCATCTCGCTGACCTTCTTCTCGCGGTCGGCCTCGGTAGTCACCGCCTGGCGGGTGATGGTCTGGGCCTCGGGGAAGACCGGATCCACGGAGGCGGCGAAGGAGAGCTGGACGGGGCCGCGCACCTGGCCGCCGGCCAGGTTGTTCTTGGAGAAGGTGGTCATGACCGCGCCGAAGGTGCGGACGTCGAAGTAGGTCCGACACATGAGGTCGCGGACGAGAAGGGCGGCGTCAGGGTCGCTCTTCTTGAGCTTCTTGAGGTCTGCCCCGGCGCCGGCCACGGCCTCGAAGGCGCGCTCGTCCTTGGAGTTCAGGGTCTCGGTGGGCTCGATGTACAGGTCGAAGCCCGCCTCGCCGGGATGCTCCAGGGCCACGCGGTCGCGGATCTTGCGCTTCAGGCACACGTCGGTGACGATGCCGCGGCCGTCGTCGAGCTGGCGGGGGCGGTTGCCTGCGTCGGGGTCGCCGTTGGGGTTGCCGAGCTCGACGTCGAGGTGGGCGACGAACTCGATGCGTCGGTCGAGGATGTTGGCCATGGGTGGGTCTCCTTAACGTCGTGTTGGGTCATCCGGTGCGGTGTCGGGGCACGCTACTCGGCCGGGTCCTCCGGCGTCCCGTCAGGCGCCTTCGGGTCCTCCCCGGAGCCGCCCCGAGACCGGTAGAGCTCCTCGCGCTGGCGGTAGTAGCCCACGTAGAAGCGCCAGGAGGCCGGGGCGTCCATGGTGAGGGGCACGGGGCCTGCGGCCACGGCCTCGGAGAGGGTCGACTCGTAGTAGGCGGCGAGCCCCGGCTTTTCCCGGGAGAGCTTCTTCAGATGGGCCTGGGCGGTGCCGAGCAGGGCCGGCATCACCTTGGCGGGGCTCTTGGCGGCCCCGGCCATGAAGCGGGCCCTCACCGGGGCGGCGAGGCGCCCGAGGGCCGCCTTCTGGAGGCCCTCCAGGATGGCGAAGATGCACCCGGCGCGGTAGGCCGGGTCCTCGGGGCTGAGCAGGTCGTCGGTTTCCACGGCCGACTCCTTTCGTGTCGACAGGCAGGCGGCGGCGAGCGTCCCGGCCGGGATGCGTCCCACATCCCCTGCGAGGGCCACGGAAGACGCCGCCCTCTGGGCCAGGGTCCGGGGCCAGGGCCCTCCCATGAGCAGGGCGAGGACCAGGGAGGAGGCGTCCTGGCAGCGGGTGGCCGGGTGCTTCTCCCCCGGCCTCTCGGAGGCCCGCAGGATCGCGAAGGCCGACGGGAGCCGCCCGTCGAAGCAGCCCTCCCAGGCCGCGACGGACGCCGCGGCGTCGCCCCAGGTGGTCGTCTGGTACCAGCGGAGCTGCACCCGGGAGAACTTGGAGGAGAGGCAGGCGACGTGGAGCGGGGCCGCAGAGGCGGCCTCGGCGACGTCGGCGACCCCGCGGCCGGCCAGGGCGTCTCCCACGGCGGCAGAGACCGCCCCGTCGGCCTCTCCCTCGGCCCACCAGACGAAGGTGGCCTCCCCGAGGCGCAGGTTGTGGCCCTTGTCCTTCAGGAGCCAGTCCAGGGCCGCCGAGTAGCGTTCCGCCGTGGACGGCGCCATGGGGGACAGGTAGCCCTGGGCGGCCCCCCAGGACTGGCCGCTCTCCATGTTGCAGCCCACCACCGGCGCCAGCTTCTCCCCGGCACCGGCCAGGGCCGACGCCTTGGGGTGGATCCTCAGGGGCTCGCAGGGCTTTCCGGTGACGAGATCGGTGAAGGCACCGCCGTCGCCTGCAGGCCCTGCCGAGAGGGTGTCTAGGATGCCTTCCATGTCGAGGATGTCTGTGAGAGTCCCGTCGTCGTCTACCAGGGAGAACTCCAGGAACCCCGCGTCGAGGTCGACGGGGCTTTCTGCCACGGCCGGGTGGGAGGCGGCCGCGGCCGGGTCCCAGGACTCGAAGAACGCCACCACCGGGGCCGCCTCGGGGACGGGTCCCAGGGCCCCCCTGTGAAGGTCCCGGGCCGCCTCGAACTTCCGGGGGGCCCGGGCGTCGCCCTTCGGCGAGTGACCGAGGAGGTAGGCCGCGGTGTCGCAGAGAAGGGCCGCCGCTATGTTCGCCGAGCGCACCGGGGCGGAAGGCGCCAGGGTCTCTGTGGGCTCGTCCCCTGCGAAGTCGCCGGGGACGACGGCCACGAGGGCCCCCGCGCGGTCGATGACGAGACGGCCGCGGACCTTGCGCCAGGCCATGCCCGCCGGGGCCACGGCGGCGCCTCTCGCGAGGAGGTCACCGTGGAGCGCCACGAGGTCTTCGAGGAGCACCTAGATCACCTCCCTGGCCGCCACCTCGACGCAGCCGTGGTCCATGACCGCGTGGAAGAACCTCGGTCGGTCCACCTTGGGGTCCGTGCGGTCCATGCCGCAGAACACGAGGCCGAAGTCCACAGGGCCCGTCGCGGCGTAATAGCCCTCGGGGACCCCCTTGTCCCAGAGCGAGAAGAAGCAGGGGTGCTCGCGGACGCCCAGGTAGGGCTGCTGGTAGCACTGGCCGCGCCGGAGGCGTCGCTCCACGATCGAGGCGACCTTCATCGCCTTCTCCGGGGTGTAGACGTCGCCTGAGATCCAGAAGTGGCACTGGACCACGTAGTCCACGTTCACGAGGCGCGACGTGCACTTGATCTGACGGGGCTCCGTCGCCCTGACCCTGGGCATGGGGCCCCGTCCGTAGGCCGCCTGGAGCACCTTCGTCGAGCTCGCCTTGGAGGTGACCTCGTTCACGGAGACGGACTCGCGGCGGATCTTGTTCAGGACCCAGTAGCGCTCCACCCGCCACTCGATGCCGGGGTGGAGGTAGATCGACGACAGGGCCCCCGCCAGGGCGCTCGGCGTGGGAACGTCGTAGCTGTATCTCTCGACTTTGAACTCAGGCCGTGTGAACAGGGCCATGGGGCCCCTCAGGCGGACCATGAATCCTCGAGCCACAGGACACCTCCCTTGTTTTAGATTCTTCTGGAATCGGTCTCCAGTATAGAGACTTCTTTCAGCTAAAAACACTATTCGCATACGGATTCTGTCTAAGCAGGTAGGACCATATTCGTATGGGTTTTAGGCGTAATTTTGCACCAGGATTTTTGACAGATGCCCAAGGCGATCTAAACCCGGCGACTGGACGAAGGCGAGGTCGCACGGGCCTCCCGACACCCTTCCGCGGCCCCCTCAGGCCTCCCGGGCCGAGATCCACCGGGCAAGGGCCAGGAGGTCCCACCAGGGAACGGAGGTCCCCACGGGGCCCTCGGAGAGGTCCGCGACGCGGCCGTCGAGGATGTCTGCGAGGGTGCCCGCGTCCATGGGCACGCCCGCCTCCGCCCCGTGGCGTGCCATGGTGGCCTCCACCAGGGCACAGCGGATCGACGCGGGAAGACAGGGGAGGTAGTCCCAGGAGCCCCAAGGCAGGTCCTCGGGGGGCTCGGGTGCGGAAAGGCCCTCCAGGACCGTCAGCAGGATCGACCAGAGACGCCCCAGGGTCGCGGCGCGGCTGAAGAGGGCTTCTCGCCAGAGCCCCGGCACGGCCTCGTCGTCTGCCACGGGAACCACGCCGACGTGGCGCGCCATATCTGCCGCGACCATGAGGTTCGCCGCCTCCAGGGCGGTGCAGCCGAGGGAGCCGGGGTCGGTCTCCGAGGCGACGTAGGTCGCAGCCGTCGGCAGGCCGTCGCCGTCGTCCTGGCCGTACTCGAAGATGGCGAGGTCGTCGCCCCAGCACTCCGGCGACACCGTCTCGCGGCCGAGCCAGGGGCCAGGGGCCGAGAGGATGCGGGAGCGGTCGGAGGAGAGCCTTAAAGGCACGCAGGCACCGAGGCAGGGGTCGTCCACAGGGGTGACCACCACGAAGCAACCCAGGGCCGCCTCGTCGGAAACGTCCTTGGTGCCGACGGTGGCAAAGGTGCAGGGGCACCCCTCGGAGGGCACCTCGACGAGGGGCGGCAGGGCGGGGTCGGCGGTGTAGCCTGAGGCCTTTGCCGCGGACGCCACCTCGGCCATGCGACCGGACTCCGCAAGGGCCGCCAGAGAGGCCTCCGCCTTGGCGGTGACGAGACCCTCCTGGGGGGACCTCACCGAGATCCACGGGAGGTTGCCGGCGGGCCAGGGGAGGTTGCTGTCGAGGAGTTTCATGGGCGGGCTCCCTTCTTTCGGCCTACGACGTTGGGCACCGCGCCGGTGCGGGCCCCACGGGGGCTTTCGCCCGTGCCTTGCGGCACGGGTCGGCGGCCCGCAACGAAAGAAGGGCCCGGGAGATGATCCCGGGTCCTTCGGGGGCGCGCTCGGAGGAGACCGCTGGATTTCCAGCGGCTCTGTCACGGTTATCTGTGCTTTTCTTTCTTGACCGCTAGATTTCTAGCGGTTAGGCCTCAAAGCCGATGGCTCGGTTATGGATGGTTCACTGCTTTGACAAGGTCGACCTGGCGACTAAAGAGCCAAGACCGCCTTGCGCCCGTGGGCCTCAGCCAATGCGGTGACGCAGAGCTGGTTGAGGGACACTCCTTCGCGGCGGGCGTCCTCCGCAAGCCGCCTGTGAAGAGAACGTGGGAGCCTAATCTGGAACCTCCCGGAGTAGTCCTTGGATGACCCCGGGGAGGGAATCGACTGACCGTCCTCGAGACAGGCCTCGGTCCAAACCCTCCTGGCGTCGGCCGCCATAGGGGCGACCTCGTCCCACGACTCGACACAGGTGAGGCATCCGGGCAGGTCCGGGAAGGAGATCGTGAAGCCACCCTCCTCCTCATCGGGCCATATTTCCATCGGGTAGTCGAGAGCCATGTAATCATCGATGTTCACAGTTACATCCCTTCGTTCTCGACAATATCCCTGACCATACGGATGTACTGGACCTTAAGGGGCCGGTGATCGGGTATGACGACGGGTCGAGAGCCCTGCTTTCTGAAAAGCACGTGGCTTCCCTTTCCTCTGCTTTGGACATAGCCGCATCGTTCGAGAATCTTGGCGAGCTCCTCGATGCGCATGTCGGTAGACAGGTTCTTGAGGCGAGCCATGAGCTTGTCCCATTGCGACATGCTATACCTTCCCGTCGGATAGTACTATATACAGTATCACTTTCTCGGACACGCCCCTAGTCGAATAGCCTGCATAGCCCCTCGAACTCCCCCTCGGGAAGGGATACCGTGCCCGCGGCCTCTGAGACTAGGGTGCGCAGGTTCCAGTCGCCCTCGAGCCGCTCCGCCATGGCCTCCATAACGAGGCGCCGACAGGTCGAGTTCGGGCACTTCCTCCGGAAGATCTCGGAGTCGTCGTTGCCGGTGGCCGCGAGGATGCCGGCGGCCACCCCGGCGCTGCGGCTGATGCCGCCGTCGCAGGCCACGACGATGAGCCCAGCGAGGTCCATGGCCAAGGCACCGTCCCAGACGAAGTCGGCCACGGCCCTCGCCTGGTCCTTCCCCATGGGCTCCAGGGGACGGCCCCAGGAGGCGCGCTCCCCGTCCTCCACGTCGTCGAACAGGAGCTCCAGGTGGCGGGCGGCGCCCGCGGGCACCTCGATGGGGTCGGAGTCCGGGCCGGTCATGAGGATGCAGTCGAAGGGACCCTCCAGGCGCGACGCCTGGACCCTCGGGCAGACGACGATGCGGTGGGCCTCGCCGAGGATGGTGCAGTCGACGGCGATGAGTTCGGTTCCCATGGCGGTACCTCCAAATCTCTTGCTGTTGGTTTAAGCAAAGGGGCCGAAAGGAAGGTCCCCTCCGGCCCCAACTGCGGATCGATCCCGCGATGTCTTCCGGCGCGTCCCTCCCGGGCGCGCTGCGGGTGCCCCATCAACGCCCTGGGGAGAAAGGGCTGTCGTCGACCTCGTTGTCCATGTCCTGCCGGTCGCACACCCAGGCGGCCACCTCGCGGTCTGCGTCGAGCTCGGTCGCGGCGTCGTCCAGGGCGGCCTGACGGAGCCTGGCGGCCCTGCGGTTGCAGATCGTCTCGAGGTCGTCCATGAGCTCCAGGCACCTGCGGTCTACCTCGGCGATCCGTTCGTCGGGGACCCCGAGGTAGACCAGGCGCTCCCTTCCCTCGAGAGTCCTCGCAAGGGCCGGGACAAGGTATGCGGAGACATCCCTGCACCCCTCGTCAAACCCCTCCGACCCGTCGTCGAGGGAGGCGAGATCCAAGACGGACCTGGAGACCGTTGCGAGCCGCCCGGCGAGCTCTTCCGAGGAGAGGTCGCCGGGGTCCGGAAGGGAACCGGCGAAGCCGGCCGTGATGGGCCTGGGGGTACCGCCGGCGGAAACGGCCAGGGAGTCCGCTTCCTCGGGCGCACCGACGACGTGGGGGCACCCCTCCCGATCAATGCACCAAGGGCAGAGGGGTGTGTCAGCCGCCCCCGCGAAAAGCTCCCCCTCGGCGAGCCCGGGATCGGTCAGAGAATGAGATTTGTCCTGGACCAGACCGGCGAGATTGAACAACAGGAATGCAATGAACCCCAGTACGACCATGAGGGCGATTGAGATCAAACTTCCCGTGACAGCGAAGACCATCAACTGGAACAACGCAACGGAAGAGACGACGACCGTTGCGTAAATTACGATGCTTTCGAGGGTACTGTAACGACCTACCCTGACGAGGTGGGCCTCCTTGCGCTCTGCGATGAAGCGATCGACGGCAGGGCACCCAGCCTTCGTGGCACGGATCTCGTCGACAGGTTTCTCAGGCGTCATGGTCGTCATCCTTTTCCGATTCCGTCGCCTATCATCCGGTCGCCGCGCTCGAGGTCCGAGAAGAGTGCGGAGTCGCACTCCGCCTCGGCAAGGACCGCGTCCGCGGCCTCGTCCCGTAGGGCGGCGAGCAGCTTTCCCGCGCTGTCGGAGACGTCGTCGGACAAGGCGAGGAGGGAGGCGTCCACGGAGGAGAGCTCCTGGGCCGGAACGCCCATGGCCGCGAGGCGCCTGCGGGTCGCCAGGGCCTTCTTGACCGAGGGGACGAGGGTCTCGCGGAACGCCCTCGTACGCTCGAGGAACGCCTTTCCGCCGTCGTCGAAGCGGGCCACGGCGGCCATGGTCTCGGACAGCCCGTCGAGGGAGGCACGGACGGCCTCGGGGACCCCCTCCGGAACCTCCGGTGCGGTAAGGCACAGCGTCGCGGATGACGATGGCCCGTTGGGGTCCGTCCAGCGGCTGTCGGGGCAGAGGTCCCTGAGGTGGCAGAGGTCGCAGAGGCCGTCTTTGCCCGGCGCCCCCGGCTCGGGGTCGCGGATGCCGTCCATGCGGCGCCTGCGCCAGCAGACGCCGCATGGACGCACCGCCTGAGGACCCATCGAGGATCTAATCCTTCCCAGGGCCCTCTCGCACCGCCTCAGGTAGGAGGGCGAGGGTGCCGTGGCGGGGCTCGCCAGGTGATCCTCCAGGTCGCAGGCCTTGACGGCCGCGGCATCGGGGTTCGTCATGACGCGCCCGATGCAGGCGTCGTAGGGCTCGCCGGGTCGCCTCGTGAGGCACCCCACGGCGTCGGCTACCCGGTCCCCGAAGGCCTCACGCACGTCCCCTAAGGTGATGTCCCCGTCCTCCACCACGTCGTGGAGCAGGGCGATGGCGACGGGGGTCCTGTCGGCGGAGTCTAGGGAGATCTTCCTCTCTGCCCTTTCGGCGACCCTCAGGGAGTGTTCGTAGGTGTCGGGTGGGAGGTGCCTCTCGGCGAAGGTACGACCGTCTGCCGGGGCGATGTCGTTCATGGGACCCCCTCTCGAGATCTGAACGTGCAGGTTTTCAACCCATCCGGGAAATCTTAGCGTTTCTGATGTCAGAGAACCTCCTCACGGACGGCGTAAGGCCCCATGGCCTCCAGGTTCAGCCACACCAGGGGGTAGGTGCAGAAGCCGCTCTTCTCCTCGATGCCCGTGGAGCGATACAGCCCGAGCTCCCCAAGACGCTCCCGGAGCGCTTTGGGACAGCCGTTGGTGTCGATGAAGGCCATGGCGCCGTCCACATCGGGCATCCCGCCGAGGTTCACGGTGACGTCGCAGAAGGGCTCCCCGGTATCGGCCTCCACGGCACCGACGTAGGTTCCTCCGAAGCAATGCTCCTCCACCGTCAGGTAGAGCTCCGTGGGCTCGCCCAGGAAGTCGATGGTGATGGGGGTCGGGCGGGTCTCGGTGTGGTTCGCCATGGCGTCTCCTCTGCGGTTGGTCTCAGCTTCGTTCCGTGCGGTGCCGGGGCCTCACCCCGTACCGCTCGCGTTTTCTCCCGCCCGCGCCTTCCCGGCGCGGGACCCTCGGCGCTTCCGGTGTATAGTTGCTGTGGAATTAAATGTCACTCGAGTGATATTTTCTGGAGGTTCCCATGGGACGGTTGGAGAGGCTCCGCGAGGTGGAGCGCGAGATCGAGGGGAGCCTCCAAGACGCCTCCATGGGGTGGACCCGGGTCTACCGCCTGGTGTCGGAGGTGGCCGAGGAGAGACTCTGGCTCGACTCCTACCGGTCCCTCGCCTCCTGGATGAGGTCCTTCGGGGACCGGTCGAAGGTGTCTGTGAACTACCTCAACCGGGTCCTTTCCGCGGGGCGCTCCTATGAAGCCTTCCAGGAGCGATCCCTGGCCGCCGGCAGGCCCTGTCCGGAGCTCTCGGCAGCGCCGGTCTCGGCCCTCGCCGTGGTGGAGGCCCGAAGGGTCTCCGCCGGGCGCCCCGAGGCCTTCGACCGCCTCATGGGCTCCCTCGTCTCAGGGGAGACGACGCCTTCGGAGGTCCGCCGGATGGCGGCCGCCGGGGCCGGCCTGAGAGACCGCGGGCGCCCCCGGGCGGATGCCTCGGCGCCTTCCGGGCACCTGCCCGAGGAGCTGCTCTGGGCCCTCTCGCCGGAGGTCCTCGGGGCGACGTCTTTCGACCCTTCCCGAAGGTTCCTCTGGCAGGCCTTCCCGGAGAGCTCCGGCAGGCACTCGGCGTCGGCCCTCGTGGCCACAGACTGCCTCAGGCAGGCCACCCTGGAAGACCTCGACGGCACCCCTGCAGGAATCGACCTCCTGTGGTTTTCCGCCGTGGCCGACCCCGGGTCCCCGTCGGCGGTGGTGCCCAAGGCCCCTGCCGGGGTGGATTTCGCGTGGCTCTGCGTAGACGCCGCGGCAGCTCCCGCCGCGGCGTCGGCGAGGCCTTCCGGCTGGGGCCTCATGGTTGCCGACGTGGCCGCCGGGACCGTGACCGAGGTCACCCGGGGCCGCCGCCGGAGGGCCGACGCCGGGGGGCGCGCCGACCTCCTCGAGGGGGTTCTCATGAGGTGCTTGAGGAAGGTCTGAGGGGGGCTGTCAGAGAAGTGCGACGGCGTCCTCCACGAAGGCCTTGCCGAGGCCGTCCTTGAAGGCCCTGAGGCCGCCGGCGAGGACGAGGCGCTCGGCGACGGCCCTCTTCCTCTGGGCGGTGTAGGTGGCAGGGACGCTCATGGGCCCATAGGGCCCGTACAGCTCGTCGACCAGGGGGCAGGCGTCGTAGGAGAGCGCCCAGGGACCCCTGTGGCGCCCCAGGGCCTCCGCGAGGGCCCTGTGGTCGCCCTCGGAGAAGCTCCGGCGGTAGAGGCCGGGGCCGGCGGCCACGTAGGGCGGGTCGAGGTAGCAGACCGCGTCGGGGCCGAGGGCCGGCGCGATCTCGGCCATGAAGGCCGTCGCGTCGCACCACCGCATCTCGATGCGGTCGGCAAGGGCGGCGATGGAGCGCACCTTCGCCTCGAGGTCCTGCCGGTTGAAGCGGTCGGACAGGGCCCAGGGACCGGTCTGGCCCAAGCCCCCCATGGGCCTCGCGCCCAGGATTCCCGCCCGGTTCGTCCGGGACAGGAACAGGCAGGCGCAGGCCAGCCCGAAGGAGGGCTCCGCGGCCCCGGCCCAGAGGTCGTGGCACCTTCGCCACGTGACCAGGTCCAGGTCCACCCGGCCGATGAAGGCGCAGAGGTCCTCGGGGCGCTCTCTCACGGCCTGCCAGAAGGCGGCCACGGCCGGGTCGGCGTCGGCGAGCACCACCCGGGACACGCAGCCCTCGAGCAGGAGGGCCATGGCGAGGCCCGCCCCGCCGCAGAAGGGCTCCGCCCAGGTGCCGCCCGTGAGGCCGTTGGCGGCTAGGAGGCGGGCCATGAGGGAAAACAGCCGGCTCTTGCCGCCGGGGTAGCGCAGGGGTGTCTTGGTGACAGGCATCGGTCCTCCTCTCCCCTGCGGCCTCTGCCGCCCGCGCCTCCGGCGCGCGGACGACCCCGCACGAAATAAGGCCCTCCCGGGGCTGTGCCGGGAGGGCCTTGGGCGCGCGGTACCGGAGGGCCGCTCTTTGAACGGACAAAGGTACCGGAAGGGTTTTGCGGTCTATAGCCCCTTGATCCTTCGTTCCGCCGTGAGAAACACCCTGCCACCGTCCCTGGGGCCGATGGCCACCACCTCGACCACCTCTACGACGCCGTTTCTGATTCTGTACACGAGCCTCAGGTTGTCCGATCGGAATTTGAGCTCACGACATGAGGCTAGGCCACCTCGCAGGGGTTTTCCCACTTCGTCGGCACGGTGGCGAAGCCTGTCGAGCCCGGCGTTGACGATGAGGCGCTGGGAGTTGTCGAGCTTGCCTTGACATCCTCCCACGGCCAAAGCCGTGGGATTCCAAGGACCTCAGGCTGCTGCTTGAGGGTGCTTGGTGGTTCCTGCTGCTGACGAGATCGCATCCTCGTTCACTTCACAGGCTATCCGGGCCTGTCCGGCCCTTGAAAGAATTACTTTTGCCGCGTTGATGTCGGCGTTTTCTTCATGTCCGCACGAAGTGCAATGGAAGTGGGACTGATTGAGGCGGTTGGCTTCCTCGACGTGTCCACAGGCGCTGCAGGTCTGGGAGGTATAGGGGGCGGGCACTTCTACCAGGATGCCGCCTTTGTCTTCCAGCTTGTAGGCCAACATACGACCTAGAGTTCCCCAGCCCTGGTCCAAGATGGCCTTGTCGAGGCCTGCCTTGGCCTTAGCACCGTTTTTGAGGTAGCTACCGGGGTTATGGGGATCCTCATTTGCCTTGGGGGCCTTGGTCATCTGAGCCACTTGCAGCTTCTCTATGGCCACATAGCCGTGGTTTTTGGCTATGTCTGCCGATATCTGATGGAGCAGGTTGTGGCGGATGCTGGCTGCCTTGGCATGAAGCCTGGCTAACTTGTGCTTTTGTTTGCACCAATTGGAAGACTTCTCTTCGCCCTTCCTGGAGCCTACTTTGCGGGAGAGTTTTCCTTGCTCACGGGCGATCTTTCGCTCTAGATCTCGCAGGGCGGTGATGCCGGGGTAAGCGGTGCCGTCAGAAAGAGCCGCCAGATAGACTACGCCACGATCCAGTCCCACCGGGTCGTGGTAGTTGAGAGCCGGCTCTTCCACTTCCAGCTTCACCTGGATGGAGGCGTGCCACTGGCCCTGGCTGTTGCGCTTGACAGAAAGGCTCTTGTACTCCCCTGCGATATGGGTATTGCCGCGGTAGCGTACCCAGCCCGCTTTGGGGATAAAGATGTGTTTGGAGCTATCGGACAGCTTCCAGCCCTGGGGAAGACGAAAGCCTTCGGCATAGCGCTTCTTGTGAAAGACGGGCAGGCCGAAGTGGTCCGGGCGCTTGGAGTGATTGGTGAAGGCCTGGGCAAGATCGCGTACCGACTGCTGGAGAGCCTGAGCCGCTGCCTCAGATAGATAGAAGTATTCAGGGTCACGTTTCCAGGCAGTAATCTGCTTCATATAGTCGTTGGACTTGAACCTGTCGCTTCCCTCGCCTTCCAAGCGATGTTGGCGATCCAAGGCCAGATTCCATACCTTGCGGCAACAGCCGCAGGTGCGAACAAACAGGTTCTCTTGTTCTGCCGTGGGATAGAGGCGCACAGTGCAAAAGCGACGCTTCTCGACCATCATGCGCCTCCTTTCAAAGGGTGGCTGACAACTAGAACAAATGTACCATATTGCAGGTAAATAGCTTAGTATTGGTTCCATTAAGTCCTTTAGACAGCCATCTTTAGTCCGCGATTCATCCCACGGCTGGAGCCGTGGGATGAATCGCCTTCTTTTTGTAGTCCTTGGTAGCCCTTGGAAGGAACTCGATCGCGAAACGCCCGCTCACTCGAAAAGGTCCTCGTCGGTCAAGGCGCCACCGGCCATGGTCAGGGTTTGCTCCCAGTCTCGGCCAAGAATGTCCTCGATGGGGACGGCCCGGTCGCGCCCTGCGTCGACATCCTCGAGGCGCTGGGCACACTCGTCGTAGAAGCGTTCCATCCGCAGCTTCTCTATCTGGGCCATGAGGTCCTGGAGCATGGAGAAGTCCAGGACGGCGACCTCGATCTCCCCCGTCCTGCCCTGGATGAACTGGGGACGGTTCTTGGCCTGCTCCCGGACGCGCTTGAAGTTTCTCGTGGCATCCGTCGCGGTGACGATCTGGTCCTTGGAGAAGAGAAGCTCCCCGTTCCTCACAGGGATCCGGTCCTCGAGGGATGTCGAGGTGGCAACAGGTGCGCCGTTCTCGATCGTGGCCATGGTTCTCACTCCGTTCGTCCTCCTTTGCAGATCTTGTTTTGTATTCTACTGCGAATTGCCATGCGCATTCAACGGAATCGGACTGACCGAGGATGTGGGCGAATAGCATTCGCCCAAGGCCCGCTTCATGGCGTCGATGTTCCGGATGCGAGGCTGCCATGGTCCCGGCGCCCAGGCCCCGGAGGGGGAGGGCTTCCGGTGGCTCGTGGCGCCCGCGGGCACCCCCGGGGTCCTCGAGGGGCCCGCGGCCGCGGCTGGGGCCTGATCCTGTCGGACGGGGCTGCCAGGGCCGCAAGGACGGTCCACCCGGCCCCCCGGAGGGACCCTTCAGTAGAGGCCCGGGCGCGGCTCATGGAGAGGGCCCTCGTGAGGGTACTCCAGAGAGCCTAGGCCGCGGCATTCCGACAGGGGTTCCGACAGGTGTTCGAATAAACTGCCCGATTTTCCGGAAATGTTCCCGAATAATCGAAAAGGTGCCCGGGCACGGCCACGAACGTCCACCGTGGGACAGGCACGGTCGCGTACGAACGAAAATGTGCGGGGCCGCGCTCTCACGCGACCCCGCACAGACCCCTCGACCTATTCTTCTGGAGAAAGAGCCCCCCGGGTTCTTGTCAGCAGAGGGGAACCCTTTCGACTCGATCACCGTCGCAGACCGGACGGATCGCAACGACCCGACGGGTTTTTCTCCGCGAACGGCGGGGATCGAGGGCTAAGAGACGCCGCTCAGGGCCCGGGCCGCCATGCGGCGCACCTCGGGCACCGCGTGCGATCCGTAGGGGTGGTCGTCGAGCCAGGCGTCGACGACGCTTTCCAAGGCCTGCTCGCGGGAGAGGCCGGGGAAGTTCCGGCGCAGCCCCTGGCCGAGGTCGAAGACGAGGCAGCCCTCGTCGTCCAAGGAGAAGCTGCAGAACGAGCCGGCGATGTCGCCGGCGACCGATGCCGTGCGGGTCGTGTCGCCCATGGTCTTACCTCCGGTGTCGGTGTGTCTGTCGGTGCCCCTCATGCCGTCCCCCTCCCCGACCCTGCCAGGGCCCCGAGGGTCGCCGCCAGGCGCTTCTCGGCCCGGCCGGTGAGCGGGTGGTCGCAGGCCTCTTCCAGGAGCAGGGCCGCGGCCATGGGAGACATCTTCCCGGCCGTCACCCGGGCGACGCACCCGTCCACGTCGCGGCCGTCCAGGTAGGAAAACCCCTCGATGTGCGCCATGGGCGCCTCCTTTCGCTTCCGGGCACCGGGTCAGAATCCGGTGCCGCACCAGGCCTCGGCCTCGGCTTCGGTGATGGGGACGCCCCCGGGGGCGTCTTTAGCGAAACGTATGAATTCCCCCTCACCAGTCACCGCGAGGATCTCCTTGGTCCCGTCGGCCCGCTCCCTCTTGGCGACGACGTGGGCCTGGCCGGGTCCGCAGCAAATACTTGCCACGGCCACGGCCCCCGAGACCTGTGAGCGCCAGCCGGAGAAGGCGTCCATGACGCGGTCGGCCTCCTCGTCGGTGATTGATACGGTGGCGCCGGACTTACCATCGAAGCCCACGCAGACGAAGTCTCCGTAGACGACGTCCAGGAGCTCCCCCTCGGCGATGGGGCGGGAGGGGTCGTCGGGGCTCCTGAAACCGGCCACCACGTGCTCCTTGGTGGCGCAGACGGCGCGGTTGGGGCGGAGGCCGTCGATCTTGCCCTCCTCGTTCACGTAGACGCCGAGCTCGTCCGCCAGGTCGCCCATGGCGACGCCCCTCTCATCGGCGGCCTTCTGGCATTCCTCGGCGACACGCTCGTACTCTTGCCACCACTCGGCATCGTCCTCGGTGGCGAGGGTGGGCACCTTCTCGGGACCCTCGAAGATCAGGCCGTGGTACCGGCACATGGCTTCGTAGGTGCTGTCCTTGTACTCGTGGGAGGCCTTGGCCTCGGTCTCGGTGCAGATGACGGTGGTGCCCATCGTGGTGTCCTGTCTGTCGTGGTCGGTTGTCCGTGTCCGGATGGCCGGTGATGCTCGCATGGCGCCCCGGGGCCCTCCTCGAGGCCCTCGGTGAGGTCGTGGACGACGGCCTCGTGGCCGGCCCGGCGCCGGGGCATGACGCCGGCGGCGGGGGTGAAGGGGTTGCGCGGCGGGCGCCTTGCTCCCCTTCCCTCCATCTCGGTCCCCTCCCCTCGGAACCATCCCCTCTAGCAGGTATTATTCTACTCTATTCCGTTTTATTCTCCCCGCAGTCGATCCAGAAGCCCTCCCCGCCGGGGTCCATCGAGACCCTTGACCCGGCGTCTTTCGCCAGGCCCTCGAGACGGGCCGCGGCGACGGGGTCGTCGGGGCGGTCGACGTAGCGGCCGTGGAACCCGTAGGTGTCGTACCAGACGGCCCCGCAGGAGGAGCACCGGAGGTCCTGGACGGCGACGTCGACCTCGATCTCCACATGCCCGCCGACGATGTCGGCCGAGCCGCACACGGGGCATACCTCGGGGTCCAAGAGGCGGTCGGTGTCCGGGGCGTTCTTCGACATTCGGGTCTCCTTCCCTTGTCAGTCACTTGCCATGGCCGAGGGACGACGGCCCCTCGGCATCAGTTGTCCACCTCGGTGTAGAAGGCCACGTCGGAGATGAAGTGGGGGTCTGCATAGGCGGCCTCCACCTCGGCCACCGTCATGGCGGCCACCTCGTCGAAGTCGTACTGGCCGTTGTCCGTGATCATCCAGGCGCGCTCCCACCAGGGCTCCGGGGCCAGACCCCAGACACGGCACCACTCCTCCTCGGTGACGTAGTAGCCGGCGTCGTTCACGCGGAAGACCGGCTCACCGGGTTCCAGCGTGTCTGTGTCCACATGGCGCGCCTCCTTTCCGAAGTGGTCCACGATGGCTGTCAGGAGATCCCTGCCGATGGGTTTCGCAGGGCCCCCGGGGTGGGTCTCGATGTGCTCGGTGAGGCCCCTCAGGCCTCCTCGCCGGTGTTGTGCCACCGGAGGCCGCGGGCGCGGTAGAGGGGCAGCCAGTGCTCGTCCGTGAAGCTGTAGCCGGCGCCATCGACACCGAGGGCGAAGAGGCTGTGGTCGTCGGCGTCGAAGATGAGCGTGAAGCCGCAGTCGGCGACCTTCTCCTTGTGCTCCTCGATCCACCCGGCCTCGAAGCCGTACGCCGGGACGAACCACGTGTTCCACATGGGTTCGTGGGTGAGACCGTAAGTGCCCACCTCGTCCTCGTCGTCGGTGTCCTCATAGTCCCTGTTGCCCTCGAAGTCCCACGCCTCGTACCAGA
>CBCSOI010000008.1:0-17893 GCA_965141595.1 uncultured Atopobiaceae bacterium
GCTCTCTCGGAGGGTCTCGAAGGCCATGGGGGGCTCCTTTCGCAGGTGTTCTCAGAGGCTCTCGGGGCCGAGGGAAAAGGGGCGGGGCCCGCCTGAAATCCCCTGGTTTTAAGGGTACTTCGTGCGGGCCCCGTGCCCCTCCTACGATCAGCCGGCGATGCCTCCGCCCAGGCCCACGGGGGCCTGGGCCGGACGATGGGCGGACAGGGCGAGCTTCAGCGACTCCATGCGGTTCATCTCCTCGGGGGTCAGAACCGTGCCGGTGGCGGCGCGGGCCATGAGGGCGCCGAGCTCCGCCTGGAAGTCGTCGAGCTCGGCGGGGGTCGGCGGGAACGGCACCTCGTCGGGGAGCGTGCCCGGGGGCACCGCGGCGGCGACGGGCATGGGCTGGACCGCGGGCTGTTGCATCATGGGCGCTGCAGGCGCGGCCTGGGGAGCCGGGGCGAAGACCGGCTGGACAGGCTGCGGGGCTGCCGCGGGCTTCGGCGCCGCCTGGGGTGTCACGGCGGGTCCCACCACGTTGAAGCCCCAGGCGCTGACGTCGGGGGCGTTGGTGGTCTCGGGGGCCCAGTAGGAGAGCGCATCGAAGTAGACGGCCTTGAGCTTCACGTAGGTCACGGGCTTCTTGGAGCGGTCCTTCGGCTTGGAGCGGCAGCACTCCACGAGCAGGTGCACCGGCAGGCCGCGGTCGGGCTCGCCCTCGAGGTCGACGGCCTTGTAGGTGCCGTCGGTCTGGCGCAGGTAGAAGAACGGCTTCGGGTAGTAGCTGTTGTTCGGGTTACGCTCGTCGACAACTTCCTCGAAGTTGTCGTTCGCGGCGCGGGTCTTGGCGCTGAAGTGGTGGACGCCGTCGGCGCTGACGTAGTTGTTGACCTTGGCCATGGCGTAGAGCTCGAAGTTGGACTGGCCGCCGGTGGCGGGGTTCGGCATGAGTTGGGCGTTGTCGACGGTGATGGACCAGTAGGGGGAGTCGTTGTTGGAGTTGTTGCGCTCCATGTCGTTGCGCAGGGCCTGGCCGTGGACGCACTCGAAGAGGCGGCAGAAGCTCGTGGTGCCGCTGATCATGGCGTTGTCCCCGGGGTTGGAGGACTCCAGGTAGGGGCGGGAGTCGATCTTGGCCGCGGGCTGGCCGTACATGGGCTGCTGGGGCTGGCCGTAGTTGTTCTGCATGGTGCTTACTTCCTTTCCTCTTTGGGGGCAGACCCTGCAAGGCTTGTCCTTCCGGGTCCTTCCTCCTCCTTCCAAGGGACCTCCCGCCGGGGCGTGAAGCCCCGGCCTGCCGGTGCGCCGACGCTTTCCGGGTCTCGGGGGATTGCCCTGTCGTCCTTCCTCACCTTTTCCTCGCCCTTCTCCCGAGGGCGTCTCTCGCCACGTCCTGGAGCACCGAGTCCTGCACCTCGCGTTTGCCGGCGAGGGCCGAGGCGACCCTCTGGTCGACGGTGTCTGCGCAGAGGATTCGGTGGATGACCACGGGGTGGCGCTGCCCCTGGCGGGCGAGGCGGGCGTTGGCCTGCATGTAGACCTCCAGGGCCCAGGGCAGCGTGTACCAGACCATGGTGTGGCCGCCGTCCTGGAAGTTGAGGCCGTGGCCGGCGCTCTGGGGCTGGATCAGGAGGCGCCCGATCTCGCCACGGTTCCAGCAGGAGAGCATGGCGGCGGTGCCGTCGAAGACCTCCACGGGAAACTCCCTTTTGGACCCGTCGCCCGCCACCCCGAAGCGCCGACAGATCATGTCCAGGTCGCTCTTGAAGTGAAAGCACACCAGGGTGGGGGAGGTGGCCGCCTCGAAGACGCGCTCCAGGGCGTCGAGCTTGCGTTCGTGGATGAGGGCGTAGTCGTGGCCCTCGCCCACGTAGAGGGCCCCGGAGGCCATCTGGCGGAGCTTGTTGGAGAGCACGGTCTTGGAGACCGCGTCCACCTCCACGGGCCTGCCACGCTCGTCGGTGCCGAGGGTGAGGGTCCAGTTGTAGAAGAGGTCGTCGTAGAGCTCGCGCTCCCGCGCGTCCATGGCCACGGTGATGTCGTTCACGGTCACGTCGGGGAGGCTGATGTTGGGGTTCGAGATCGAGACGCAGGTGTCCGAGATCCTCGCCATGACGGCCTCGTGGGCCCCCGGCTTCGGGTCCCAGAACCGGATCTTCTTCTTGCCGCGCCCCGGGTCGTAGTCGTGGGGCGTGAAGAACGTCGTCAGGTAGGTGTTCTCCGACGGGCTCAGGGACCGTCCCCCGTCCAGCAGGTAGAGCTCGGCCCAGAGGTCGGTGAGGCCCTGGGGCGATGGGGTCCCCGTGAGGCCCACGATCTTGGCCACCTGGGGCCTCACCCTCGCCATGGCGGCGAAGAGCTGGCTGGAGCTGCTCTTGAAGGCCTGGAGCTCGTCCAGGATGACGATGGGGAAGGGCCAGGTGCCCCGGAAGGGGCACGCCGGGTCGTCCATGACGTGGGCCACGATGGAGACGAGGCGCTCCTTGTTCACGAAGCAGAGGGTCGAGGGCTCGGATGCCAGCCCGTCCACGAGCTCCAGGGTCTTCTTCTTTGTGACGGTCTTTCCCCGCCCGTTCACCACGAGGCTCTTGCAGCGGAAGGGGTAGCCCCACTTCTCCACCTCGGCGGGCCAGGTGGTGGCGGCCACGGTCTTCGGCGCCACCACGAGGGCGTGGCAGGTCGGGTTCATCTCATAGAGGGCCTGGAGGCAGGTGAGGGTGTTGTGGGTGACGATATACTCCCCGATCTGGAAGAGATGGTCCTCCGCGTCGACCGTGAGGCAGGTCATGTCCCTGGGTTCGACCTCCTCGATGTCCGTTATGGCCATGAAGGAGTCGAGCCACGTGTTGAAGTAGGAGCCATGGACCATGTCCAGCTTCCGTTTGCACGTGATGAGCATCTCGTTGGTGTAGATGGCCACGGAGAGGTCGTGCAGGGAGCCGTCGGGCTTGCGAATCTCCTGGGTCATGGCTGCGAAGCCCAGGGACCGCGCAAGGCGCGCCACGTCCCTTTGCATCTGCCTGCTGAGGGTCGAGAAACGGTGATGCATCGAGCCTGTTCCGCCTTTACGCGAGAACTGGAGCGAGCCGTCGGTGTCGAGGAGGCCCTGCAGCAGTCTCTTGCGGTTCTCCTTCGAGTCCGCGAGGTACTCTTCGGGGATCCGCTTGTCCACGGATTTCACCTTGTCGAGCCCCAGACGCTTGAGCTCCTGGCGAGCTCGGTCGGCACCTTCGCACCCGGTGAACTGCCAGCTGAAGTTACTTCTACTTTTCGAGACGTTCTCCCTTGGAACGCCCAGGCAGTCGGCGACCGTCATGACAACGTCCTCGTCCTGGGAGGAAATCGTCAGCGATGTGTCGCCGAACGACCCGTCTCCCAGCAGGGCCCCCATGGCGTAGGGGTCTATGACGTGGTCGCGCTTCGGATAGCAGGCGGCGTCAGGCTGTGGGATCCGGTACTTGTTCTTGATGTAGCCCTGGTTGTTCACGACGTTGTAGTCGTCCAACATCTGACCGAGGGGCTTGACCTTGAGCTTCTTGGCTCCGGTATAGGTGATGTGGGGGATGAGGTGCTCGTCGCAGCATACGAACGAGCGGCCATCCCTCAGGGTCACCCGGAAGGCCCGCTTGTCTTTGTGGTGCCAAACCGCGGTGACCTTTGTCGGCCTACCATCTCGCCCCAGAACCTTGTCGCCGACGTCGATGTCCCCGATGGGCCTGAAAGATCCGTCGGCCATGGGAACGGGGGTGGCGTCGTCGCAGGCTTTGCCGAAGCCCATATCTAGGAATAAGCCAACCCCTGATTTGTTCAGGATGAGGTCCTTGGAATATTCCTGGTAGTCGTGGAGTCTCACATCCGGCACGGGCTTGCTCCTTCCGAATTCTGCGCGGCCATGGACAGGGCGGCGTCCAAGGTGACGCTCGCGATGGACCCGTCGGTCGCCCTCGTGAGGTAGGCGGGCACCTCGGTTGCCCCCACAGACGCCGTGAGGGCGGCCCCGGCGGGGGACCGCGTGGAGACCCACAGGACACCGGCGGTGGGGAAGAGGTGAACCACGGCCTCGCAGTCAGGGCATCCCGGCCGGAAGAGCACCGTGACCGCACCCTCCGAGACCAATCCGCCGGCGTCTTCCGGGGCCACCAGGAACGAGGCGTCGGGAGGCCCCGTGAGCGAGCACGCGAGGGTCCTCGCCGGCCCCTCCTCGAGAAGCGTCGTGACGGAGGCCCCGCGGGAGGCGCAGAAAAGGGCCATGACGAGCACGGCGCAGGCGGTCCCGCAGACAAGCCCCCAGACCTTGAGGGCCCTGCGGAGGGGCCTCATCACGGCTCCTCCCAGATGGCGATCGCGGACGGGCGGCCCACGAGGTCCCTGCGGATGGGTATGACGAGGTCCCGACGGCGCTCCTCGGTCCAGTAGACGGTGGGCTCGTAGGTGCGGAACTCGTGGTTCCTCCCGAGGTAGAAGACATGGGTCGCCATGATGCCAACGGGGTCAGAGCCCACGGTCACACTGCAGGGGACCTCGATGTCCAGACGGCTCCCCTCGGCGAGGCACGGGGCGGCGATGCCGAGGCCCATGAGGAGGCCCTGCTCCATCCTGGGACGCCACAGGAGCTTCGGATCCGTCATCACCGTGAGGTACCGGGAGCTTGACTCCACGGGGACGAGGCCGAGGCTGTCGAGGACCCCGGCGAGCACGATCTCGCCTTCGGAGGTGGTTCTCCTGTGCAGGGGCAGGTGGCATCGGATCACCTCGGGGTGCCCCCATGTCGCCGGGAGGCTGCGGGCCAGGGCGGCGGCGTAGCAGTCCTTCGGGGTGAGCCCAACGGGGTCGGGAAAGACCGTCTCGATGTCGGATTCGTCGAGGTCATCGTAGGGAAGGTCGTCGGACATCTCGCCCTCGTTGCCGAGGGTGCCGAAGTCCGGGTCCTCCATGACGAGGGCCTTGGCCATGGCCTCGATCTCCGCGACGTCGATCTCGTTTACCACACCGAGGATCTCATCGAGGTCGTCGGGGACGTCTGCGTCCCCGACGTCGTAGTCGCACCCCTCCCCATCCCAGAGAGGCTCGTTCTCGAAGCCTGTCATGTATCCCCCCTCTTTTCCACTCCCGCCGGATAAGGTCCCAATCTAAAACCGGCTCGGAAATCGTCACATACGAACTGTTATAAGAGCGAATCAGGCGGTAACGGACGGGGACCCTTGTCTCCTATTTCAAGAAATCCCAGTTAGATTTGCACGTATGTCAGTATTTAAGGGAGAACTCGAGTTCCTGAATCAAAGCAACATAAAATCAGTGTACCATCTGTACCGAGGACAAACGCGTAGGTCTTAAGGGGGCAGATTTGAAGCTCTCGGGTAGGGTTCGAGTGGTCGTCGCCGCAACGGGGGAGTGCCTCGACTGGTTGGGGAAGGCGCTGCCCCGCGTCTCGGAGAACATCGAGACCGCCGTCGTGGACGACGTGGAAGGGCTTCTCACGGCCACCGACAGCGAGTCGTTCGACGCCTGCCTGATCTCAGACGGCTTCTGTGCCCCCGAGAGGCTCCCGGTGCTTATCCGGGCCGTCCGAAGGGTCAGCCGACCGGTTCCCGTGGCCGTCCTCGTGAGCCACAAGATCACATGGGAGACCGCCTGGAACGAGCACGCTGACGAGGCGGTCGCCGAGGGGGCCTCCGACGAGAGGCTCTCCGAGGCCATGGAGGGGCTGATCGCCAAGGCGGCAGACCCTTGCATCGCCGTCTGCGCCATGGATCCCATCGAGGTCTGTCGTGGCCACGCCCTCTACTGGATCCGACCGCGGGACATCTCCTGCGTCGTCTGGTCCGAGGATCGCAGGACGAGCGTGTCGGTCATCACCGCCGACGGTGCCTATGTCTGGAAGAAGGTCACCATGGGTGAGGCGGCCAGGCGCCTCACGGCGGCCGGGTTCGTCCTGGCCTCCAAGGGGTGCCTCGTCAACATCGCCCATATCAAGAAGGTGGAGAGGGCGACCCTCAAGAGAATCGCCCTCGACGTCGACTTCATGGACGAGCCGGTGCTCGCCTCCAAGGCCCAGAGCCGTCAGATCAAGAGCGTCCTCGAGTACATGGGGCCCCTCGGTGTCCGGGCCCTCCAGCCCTTGAAGCTGCGCTACAACCGGGACGAGCGCATCGAGGCCTGCGCCCAGGAGATCTGCAAGCTCATCGACGGCGCCGACGCCAAGCGCATCCCGGTGGTCTACCACGTCGAGCAGACCGAGCGCGCCCTCTCGTCAAAGGGCCTGAGCCTCACCACCATCGGGACCTGCGCGGATTAACCGCGGCGTCCATGCCCCCGGAGGGCCCGAACGGTCCCGGGGGAGGCGCGATATAATCCCAACTTTACATAACCCTGATTATCCGAGTTTCTCCTCTCGGAAAGAAACCGCAGTTGTCCATGGTAGTCCGATGGTGCTCGGTACATATAATGATGCCGGAACCCTTCGAACGGTATGGGTGCCATACCGAAAGGGCCCCAGATCGCGACCCGGGTACTTCAGACAGGGCCCCGCCCTTGAGACCGGACCCGCCCGGGCACCCCTCCAAGGGGTCCTCCCGCGGGGCTTTCGAAGCCCCGCGACGGCACCCGGCGGTTTTGCTGCCGCGGCCGCTCCTTCTAGCTTGACAGGACCGGGTCCGGACCGAACTTTCAGATAACCTTAAGTACATCGAAGGATTTGGCGATTTGCCCTTTGAGCCAGACACTGGGCATTTCGGGTAACCTAACCCATAAGTTCGCCCAATTCGACATCGCCTTCCAGCTGGGGCGACGTCGCATGGCTGTGGCATTCAATTGAACTATGGAGGAGCGCGGTATGGTCAAGAAGCAGCATGACGAATCGGTCGGCCCGGGCTCTTCGGATGGGAACCATCGCTACAACGTCCGAGGCCGGGGCCTCAACGAGGGCAATGACGGCGTCTGGACGGCCGATTGGGAGGTCATCGACCTGTACACCGACGGCCATACGAGGGTCAGGCAGCGGTTCTCTGCAGAGGGTCTGGACGAGGCGATCCAGTACAGGGACGCCCTGGCCCCCACCTTCGACGACAGGATCATGGCCGGCGATTTCTGGCCCCTCATGGCCGAGATATACCTCACCCTGTCCTGCCTGTCCGTCTCCCGGAACGACCACATGCATCTCGTCTCCGAGATCACCAAGGCGCTCCCCCATGTCGCCGAATCCCCGATCTCCAAGACGTTCAGCTTCCGCTACAACAGGACGGCCAAGGAGACCCTGGCAGACACCCTTGTCGACGGG
The DNA here is from genome assembly GCA_965141595.1 of uncultured Atopobiaceae bacterium. Taxonomy (GTDB): domain Bacteria; phylum Actinomycetota; class Coriobacteriia; order Coriobacteriales; family Atopobiaceae; genus Granulimonas. The sequence continues at coordinate 7,259 of CBCSOI010000008.1, forward strand.
GGCGTGGACCGTCCTCTGGCGGAGGAGTTCTCGGACATCCTTCTGAGCAGGCTCTCCCGCAGGACCGGCGGGGAGAGGGACGGGTCGGCCGACCTGTTCGTCGAGGCCAGCGGTCTGGTCAGTGTCGACGGTTCCGCCGTCTGCCCCCTCACCAAGAACGGCATCGATAAACTGGGCGAGCTCCTCGACCGGGGCGCCATGGGCTCGGTTCTGGCGGAGAAGGGGCAGGACGTGCCGTCCCCCGCCATGTGCGCCGCCGCAAGCTGGGTCCACCTGCTGACCGGCCTTCCCCTCGAGTCCATCCTCTCCCTCAAAGCCGAGGACATCGACCTCGCGCAGAGGAAGGCCATCGTCCGCAGGAAGCTCGTCCCCGTCAAGACCACCGGCGACTGGACCTGTTTCGAGGCGAATGAGTGCCGTCCCAGGCACTGCACCTGGCCGAGTGGGCTCGCCCCCGTCTTCGACTGGCTTCTGAGCGAGGCCCTGCCCGACGGCTGGCTCTTCTATCGAGGGGACGCCTCCGCCCCCAGCCGTCTCCTGCAAGAGGACCTCAACCTGTGGGCAAGTAGGGCGCTGCGGCCCCTCTTGGACCAGCTGGACCGGAAGTACTCGGCGAACCCCATGAAGTTCCTCCGGATCGTCTACGTGTCGACCATGTACGACCACGGGCACACCCGCTACCAGATCGAGAGCCGTATCGGGTACTGCTCGTTCACGAGGGACTGGCCCCTCAAGGAGCCCCCGAAGAACGCCGAGAGGGCCGGTGCCCTCTACGTCACCGCCCAGGAGTGCCTCTGCAGCCCGTCCCCGAGCATCTGGGGGGACCTCGACAAGGGCGGCCGCTGAGGCGTTGGGACAAAAGGTCGTAGGACAGGGCCCCGGTCTTGAGACCGGGGCCCTGTTTCATCGTTTTCTGGTCCCTCAGGGCTCCAGGGAGAAGGATGCGGCCACGGCCAGGGCGTCGTCGCCCGTAAGGACGGTCCCGCCCGTGACCTGGGCGCCTCGGCGTCCCAGGAAGGTGTTCACCGAGGCCTCCCCCACCACGCACACAGGGGTTCCAGGCCCTATGTCGGAGAGCGCGTCTGCGGCCCTCCAGGCTATGGCCTCGATCCCGTCGAAGACCCATTTGACGTGGTCCTTGTCCTTTCCCATGGTCCGCACCTCGTCCTCCTCCCCGGAGAGGAAGAAGAGCGCCCCCTGGGGCCGGGCGAGGCCGGGGCCGAAGGGGGCCACCCGGGAGACGGCCCTGAGATAGCCCTGGACCTCGAAGAGGTAGTCGTCGCCCACAACCGTCCCGGAGGACCTGCCGGGGGCCACGAGCCAGTCGACGGCCGATGCGAGGCCGACCTCGCCGGTAAGCCCCCGGAGCTCCTCGTCCAGGGCGGCGACGACCGACGCGGCGAGGCCGAGGGTCCCCTCGGCGACCGACACGCCGAAGGCGGGCCCATGGCCGGCCGCGGCGATGCCCGCGGATGCCAGGCGCCCCCTCAGGTCCGCCCCCATGGGGCAGCGGCCGGACCCCGACCATGTGCCGTCCCCGCCGTCGACCAGGACGAGACAGGGGGAACCCGTGGCCTCCATGAGCCGGTTCGCCACGAGTCCCGCGAACGAGGGCCTCACGAGCCCCGCCGTGTCGCAGAAGACCCAGGGGGCCAGGGGCTGGCCGGCCGCCAGGAGGGCGTCCATGGCCTCCTCCACGGTGGCCTTGCGGTGCTCGTTAAGCGCCACCAGCTCTCCGGCGGCCTCGCTCCTGGCCTTCTCGGTGGGTGCCGTCATGAGGGCCCAGAAGTAGTCGAGGCCCGACCCGGTGCGCCGGATGGAGTTCAGCTGCGGGGAGACCTTCATGTCCAGGAAGTGCTCGTCGACGTGGTCCACGGGGTCCGGCGACCTCTTGGGGGAACCGTCGTTGGCGTACTCGAGGTTCCGACGCACGAGGGAGCGAAGACCCAGCATGACCGCACCCCACATGCCGCCGTCGGACACCATGGACTCGCCGGAGAGGCAGATGAGGTGCATGAGGTCCACGGCCCGCTTCACCGAGGCCCGGGAGGGCCCCAGGGCCGGCATCATGTCGCCCCGGGCACCCAGGCCGGCGATGGCCCGGGCCGCGTCGACCTTCTGCGCCACGGCGTCGTCCACCTGAAGGAGCGACGCCACCTCGCCCACGAGCTGGGAGGCCACCTCGGCACCGCAGACGGTGTGGGGGTAGGGGTCCTCGGGAAGCGAGGGGTCCGCCCATGCGTCGGCGGACCTCACCTCGGAGTCCTTCTGGTGGTGGTCGGTGACCACCACGTCGACGCCCCTGCCGTGGGCGTAGGCCCAGGCGTCGTCGGCGGAGATGCCGACGTCGGCCGTGAGGATGAGGGCGGTCGTGGGGTGGAGCTCGAGGAGCTCCGCCACCTGGTCGACGGAGATGCCGTAGCCTGCGCCCGGGTCTGGCAGGTAGATGCCGATGTCGGCCCCCATGGCGGACAGGGATGCGGCGAGGACCATGAGGCTCGAGAGGCCGTCGGTGTCGAAGTCGCAGAACAGGCAGATCCTCTCCCGCCCGACCACGGCCCGGGCGACGCGGTCGGCGCAGCGGTCGATGCCGAGGATGGGGGTCTCGTCGTAGGTGTCGAGGCCCCCGAGGAACCCGTCGGTCCATCCGCGACGGTCGCAGAGGCTTCGGAACAGCTTCGACTTGGCCATGGGTCACTCCCCTCTCGGGCCACCGGTGCCGCCGGAGCGGACCTTGGCCATGAAGCGGTAGGTGGGGACGGCGAGGACGAGGGTGACGCCCACGAGGGCGAGCGCCCCGTCCGGCTGGATGGGCCCCGTGGCCATGTGGACCAGGGCCGCCAGTGTCATGGAGCAGAAAAGCGCCGCGGGACCCATGACCCTGACGATGGGCCAGGCCATGATGCTCGCCGAGGCAAGGCCGAGGACATACATGAAGTCCAGGGGCGCACCGCAGGCGGCGCCTATGAGCATCTGCGGGGCACAGAAGGAGACGAGGGCCACGAGGGCCCGCTCGGCCCTGCCCACGTGTTCCTTGGCCATCTCACTGGAGAGCTGGCCCATGCCGTAGAGGGGGCAGTAGCACGTCACCATGGGCGCGAAGAGAAGGGCTGCCGCGCTCGCCCAGGAGGCGGAACCCATGGACGGAACCGCGGCGGGCACCATGGCCACGGTCCCCGCCGCGATCAGGGCGAGGGGGGCCGCACCCAGGCGCTTGACCCATGCGGCCAGGATCAGGGTCGTGGCCATGATCGGCTTTATGTTGAGCCAGAGGGTGAAGGCCGCGCCTGCGGCTGCGACGACCAGCCCCAGGGGGCCCGGTGCCCCCACCGCGGTGACGGCGAGGGCCACGGTGGCCACGGCCACATAGGTCCCCGATCTGGCACGGGCTTCCTTACGTATCTCGTCGGAGGCCATGGCCCCCTCCTTTCGTGATCGAGGCCGACACCGACGGGGCGGCCAGGATGAGGATTCCTGCAATGGACGCGGCGACACTCGCAGCCGGTGCCGCGGCCCAGAGAAGGCGGCTTGCGGCAAGACCTTGGGAGACCGTGTTGAAGGCACAGTGACACGCCATGGAGGCGGCCACACCGCGTCTCAAGGACACCATGGCGAAGGCGGCGCCGGCCACGAAGGTCCAGAGGGTCCCGACTGCATCCCTCGAGTGGACGAGGGCGAAGACAGCCGACGTGGCAACCACGGCCACGGCCCGGCCGCAGCGACCCGCGACGAGCCGGAGCACAGGGCCTCGGAAGCAGAGCTCCTCGGCCAGAGGGGCACCGAGGGCGATCGACGCCCAGGCGGCGGCGCCGGCCACGTCCGGTTGCCCATGCCCCGCCGCTGTCTGGGCGGCGAAGAAGGCGCACAGGACCGCGGCGCAAACAGCCGGCGCCTGGGCGGCTCGCCCCTCCCCCTTCCCGTATGGGGGCGAGGCTGCCTGCCACGTCCAGAAAAGGGCTGCGGTTCCGAGCTGGCTGGCGAGGTTCACGGCCCAGCGGTCGCCCGGCCCCATGAGGGCCTGGGCGGCAAGGGCGAGACCCAGCGGCACCGCCACCGTGGATGCGAGGGCGGCTACGGAGCCGGCGATTCTGCGCCATGGAGAGTCATGCAACGGACGGCCCCCTTCGATTCGATGTCTGATTGCAGTTTAGCATCGTTTCAGTGTCCATCAGGGTCCTGAAGGGGCCTTGGCCGTGGACATTAGATAAGAGGATAAGAGAATAAGAACCTCTTAATCCTCTGCTCCGCTGCCGACCACCGCGATTTGCCACCCGGACGCCAGAAGTGAATTCCGGGGGGCACCGTCGCGCCCCCGGGCCCTGCTGGCCCTGTCATAGGCCCTTCCCATTCACTCCGACAGCCCTCCCGCCCGGCGCTTATCGCGCCGGGTCTCCCTTCGGTTTCCCGCGAGGCATCGCCAGGGAGGTCCGGGGCCTTTCGCCCAGGGGCCAGAAGGGTTTCCCGTGGGTCCCGTCCCCAGGCATCCTGTCCCCATGGTCCCCGAGGCCACTGGACGACAGGTCACGGGAGGCCTTCCCCAAGCCTCCTTCAGAGCCACCGGGCCGTCTTCGACGGGTCGGCCCCTGTCCCGTCTTGGCACCGCTCCAGGGACTGTTCCTGCAATCTTTCGGCGGCATCCTCGGCAGGGTCTTGGGGTGAGGCTCCGGCAGGGCTTCCGGCAGTGACCGCCGCGCAAAGACTCCTGCGCTTTCAGGGGAAGGGATGTGGGCGCCGATCCGGAGAGGGGTGGGGCACCCTTCCCGAGGATGGGTCAGGAGGGTTCTTCCGAAGGCACCGGACCGGAGGTGGCCCAAAGTCTGTCGGCGCTTCTTTCCCGGACGTGAAAAGGGAGGGACCCCATGGCCTTCACACCATAATCTGTAGAATCTTCTCCGGTGGGGGCGGGGAGGTTTCCCGGTTGATGGCTATCAATTTCCCTTATGCTCCCCATCCCAGAGAACCCCCCGAGCCGCCCTCGTCTCACCCATGGCTTCCCCCGAGTCCCGCCGGCCTCCGCCGAGACCCTGCCAGAGCCCCCCTGAGGCACCCCCGGACCTCGCGGTTCACCCCCGAGGCCACCCGGTTCCACCGCCGGCCCACTGCCGGGCCAACCCGCCGCCATGGCCCCGGGCCACTGCCGGGCCATCCGGTCCACCCCCGGCCCGCCTCGACCCCTGCCTGCGGTTTTCCCTCGGTCCGGCCCCGGCCCCCGGTGTACCACCGGACATATCTAAGGAACTCGATGGAAACCCGCGGGGCGACCCCCGCCACCCTCCGAGGCCCGCCCGTGGCCCCGGCGGCAAACCCGTTGCAATCCCCATGGTGTCCCCGGACATCCCGCGGTGCCCCCCCCCCGAGGCCCTTCCCCGGGGTTTTCCCGGGGTGCCTTCCCGGTCCGTCCCGGGACACCCCCGCGGGGGTTTCCCGGCACCTCCCACAGCACCTCCCACGGCACCCCCGCGGGCCTTTCCCCGGCATCTCTGCCGGTCGTCCTGCCGGGGCATCTCCCGGGCCATCCCCGGGGCGCTCCTCAGGGCCCCTGCCGCAGACGCCCCCGGGGCCTTTCCCCTGGGACCGCTTCAGGGGCATCGCCCCGGGCGTGCCGCCGGCCCCTTCCCGGGCATCTCCCAAAGGTCGTCCCACGGCCCCATCCGAAGGCGCCCCCTGCCGGCACTTCCGCCAGCACCTCCGCCGAAGGCCCTGGCGGCCGACTTTTGCCGCCCTGCCCGCGGCGATTCCGACGGCATAAGCCATTGCACCTCCCATAGATAACCGTTGGAACCTCCGACGGAACCTCGCGGGCCCTGTCCCGGGGGTGCGCCGCGGGTGTCCCCGGGCCCTTCGGGGGCACCTCCCGAGTACCCCTTGGGACGGCCCCTCGGCCCGGTCCCCGTCCGCGGGTCCCCGTCGGAGAAATAAGAGGTTCTTATCTTAAGAGAATAAGAGGTTCTTACCATAAGAACCGGGGGTTCCGTCCAAGGGGTTCCCCGAAGGTCCCGTGGGGTCCCTAAGGGTCACACGGCAGTGCCCCGGCAGGGATTTCGACGGGTTTTCTCGCGAGAAAAAAGAAGGGGGAATCTCGAGGGAGGGTTTCTGGGGGAGCCTCCCCGGACGGGTTCCGGCGGGGCCCTGGCAGATCCTTCCGCCGGTGGGGCCGGCGGCGCGGCGGCGAAAAACCCCGGCCCCTGCCCCCCTCCCCATGGGGGCTGCCGAGGGTGCCTTCGGGCACCCTCCTCAGGTGCGCCCCCGGCGTCCCTCGGGGAAAAGACGAGGGCCCTCCCAGGGTGGTTTCCTGGGAGGGCCCGGGTCCGGTGCGTCGGCTCCTTCCGTTAAGCGCTCGCCGGAAGGGGCGCGGGCATCACGTCGAAGGGAATGTCGTCGACCGCGGCCTTGGGCCGTGCTGCGGCCATGATGTCAAGGTCCTCCACGCGCACCGACAGGCCGTGGCGGGTCGCGCCGGAGGCCTTGTCGGTCCAGGTGTCGTAGTGGTTGTGGCCCTTGATCATGACCTTGGCCCCCTTGGCGAGCACGCGGGCGAGGCCTGCGGCGCGGGTCCCGAAGATCGAGCAGTTGCGGAAGCAGGTGATCTCCTCGATCTTGCCGTGGCGCGGCTCGCGGGTGGTCACGGCGATGGCGAAGCGCAGGAGGTGCGAGTCGCCCACGGAGAGGAGCTCCGGGTCGGCGGTGAGGTTCCCGATGTAGGTGCAGCTGTTGATGCCCATGGCGTCGTCCTTTCGTCTGGTCCCTGGTGCGGGTGTCTTTCGGGTCCTGCCTAGTTGGCCGCGAGCACCAGCTCGGTGCCGTCGGCCATGGGGACCGTGCCGGGGCGCGGCCCGCGGTTGTTGAAGTCGATGTCCACGATCTCGATCTCCTCCTCGCCGGTGCGCATGCGGCCCATGCTCTTGTCCTGGAAGCGGCTCTGGCGCACGGGGCCCGAGACGGCCACCTTGGTGCCCTTGCGCAGGTGCCGGGCGAGGCTCTCGGCGCGCTTGCCGAAGGTGACGAAGTTCGCGTAGCCGGTCTCCTGCTGGAAGGAGCCGTCCGCGGCGCGGCCGGGCTGGTCGAAGGCCACGCGGCCCTTGAGCTTGGCGGTGCCCGAGGCCGTGTAGGTGAGCTCGGGGTCGGCGACGAGGTTGCCGGAGATGTGGTTCATGTTGAGTCCTGCCATGGTGGCTCCTTCTCTTGTCTGTGCTCTCTTTCGTGTCGCCCATGGGGGCGCACCCCGTGGGTCCCAACCGGGCCGGGGTCTCCCCCGGCCCCCTCCCCTCCGGCCGGCCGCGTCTAAGGGTCACGTCCTGGAGGGGGTCCTTCCTATGTCTGTCAGGCCATGCAGAGGTGGTCGAGGTCCAGCACCATGCGGCCCTCGTCGAAGTCCCAGTGGGAGTTGCCGAGGAGGCGCGCCTCCATGGCGGCGAGGCAGGCGTCGGCGCCGTCGCCGTAGTCCACCATGTCGGCCAGGCCAGAGAGCTCGTAGGCGTCGCTGAGCGCGTTGCCGGCCATGTCGTCGATGGCGTCCTCGAAGTTGGTGAAGTCGATGAGCTTCATGGCTCTCCCCTTTCCGGGTCCTTGCCGGGGCCTTCCCCGGTTCTTCCAAAGAGACTCCCGAGGGCCCCGTGAAGGGGCCCTCCCCCGGTCGCCTCGGCGCCCCGGCCCTCGGGGTCGCCCACGTCTCGGACGCAAGAAAAAACCAGGGCCCGCCGGTGGGGTTCCGGCGGGCCCTGGTGTCTGGTCCCTTGAGGGGTTTTGGGTTCCCTTCCCTAGTTGATGCCGTCGGGGGCCGGCACCTGGTCGGGGACGTTGCCCTGGGGCTGGGAGGCGCTCATGAACTCGATGTCGTCCACGTAGACCTCGATCTTGGAGCGGTTCTTCTGGGTGTCCTTGTCCTGCCACTGGCTCCAGTGGAGGTGGCCCTCGATGGCCACCTTGGTGCCCTTGGTGATGAATCGGGCGATGGACTGGGCGCGGTTGCCGAACATGACGCAGTCGACGTAGTTGGGGCGGTCCTCCCACTGGTCGGTCTGGGGGTTGTGCCAGCGCTCGTCCACGGCCACCGAGAACTTCAGCATCGGGGTCTGGCTGGTGGTGGCGGCGAGCTCGGCGTCGCGGGTGGTGTTGCCGGTGATGATGACGCGGTTGATGCTCATGGTGTCTCCCTTTCGTGTTCGGGTTCCTTAGCCCTTGAGGGTCCTTCCTTAGGCCCCTCCCATGGGTCCGTCCGCGTCGCGGTTTCCCGCGACGTCTTGTCCGGCTGTGTTCCTGCCGTCTCTTAGGCTCCCTGTCCGGAGGTGCGGTGCCCCCGGGCGCGGGACAGGATCTGCTCGCGGGCCCAGGCCCAGGAGGACAGGAGCAGCGAGGCGGCCATGACGCAGAAGCAGCCGGGGTCCACGATGCAGGCGGCGGCGCCCTCGGGGGTCACGCCGGAGGTGGCCGTGACCACCGTGACGATGGAGGCCACGGCGGCCATGGCCCCAGAGGCGAGGGAGATCAGGTGCATCGTTCGGGCGTTGTCCATGGAATCCTCCTCGGTCGGCTCCAATCCGAAGGGGTCTTCCCTCCGGGTCTTCCATGGACGCCCCCGGAGGCGGCTTTTGCCGCCTCCCCTGTGGCAGGTCACGGGGGCGCAGGACTTTCGAAAGAGGAGGGAAAGAAAAAGGCGGCCTCCGGACAATCTCCCGGAAGCCGCCCTGGTCATGCATGTGGTCTGTGGGTCTTGGCCGCCCCATCACACCAGGCAGGCGACGTGTTTCACGGTCTCGGGGTCGACCGACCGCAGTCGGTAGCCCTCCTCCAGCCGCAGCCAGAACTCCGCGCTGGTGCCGAGGGCCTCGGCCATGGGGGCGGCGTACTCGGCGGTGATGAGGCGCCGGCCCTCGACGATTTCGGAGACGGCGGACCGGGGCATGCCCATGGCCTCGGCAAGGCGCCCCTGGCTGATGCTCAGGGGGTCGAGGAACTCCTCCTGCAGGATCTTCCCGGGGCTGGATACGACGTCGCCGGCCATGGGGCCCTCCTTTCGCCTCTTCCATCTCCCAAGGCTACAGCACCGGGCCCCACGGGGCGGGTCACAGCACCCCGAGGTGCCGCGGCTCCACGGCGACGGTGCCCCGGGGGAAGAGAAGGGGCGTCCCCGGGGTCTCCCGGAGCCGCCCCTCGCCTTCCTATAGCGGGATCTCGGAGAGCGCGCCCAGTGTCAGGATCGCGGGTTTCCCTGCGTCGATCCTGAAGTCGAGGGCCTTCAAAGGGACCCCCGCCGCCTCGGCATACCGCATGGTGGCCTCGGTGCCCCCTGTCCTGGCATCCCTGAAGGCCGGACCGCCGGAGTAGAGGGCGACGCAGAGGGCCGAGGCGTCCACCATGGCGCGGTTCCTCCGGTGCATGGCGGCGCCCCGACGGTCGTCCGCCCCGCCGATGTAGAAGACCCGGTCCGCCACGGCCAGCATGGTCCGGTACTCACCCTGGCCGAAGCAGCCCCTCTCGGCCCACCGGGACTCCTGGCCCGGGAAGGGCACGGCCACCGCGTTGCAGATGTCGGGGTGGCCCGACCGCCCTTTGGCCTTGTGGACCGCCCAGAAGACCAGCTGGTCGAACCCCTGGGCACCTCCCGTCAGAAACCGCGTGAAGCCATCCAGGTAGAGGGACTCGACGACCTCCACGAGCCCCGCCACCGCCCCGCAGTAGCTCCCATGGTCGTAGCCGCAGAGCCTCTTGGGGCGGGGGCCGGTGAAGCAGACCGTCCGGGGACGCAAGGTCGAGGACTGGGCCGCCAGGTCTTCGATGTCGAGGTGGGTCATGGGTTCCTCCTTCGGGTGTCGCGGGGGCCGTCGGTCTGCCGCGGCCTGGTCACAGCACCCTGAGGTGCCGCGGCTCCCCGGCGACCTCGCCCCAGGGCGCCCCCGGGCCCGCCACAAGGCAGTCCACGGTGAGAAGGCCCCCGCGGCGCTGGGTGCCCAAGGGCACCAGGTCCTGGCCCTCCGGGCCCACCACGGCCCCTTCCTGGAGGCCCTCCCACACCACGTGGGTCTCCAGCAGGTCCAGAGCGTGGGCGAGCCGGTCCAGGGCGCCCACGGTGTCCTCCCGATGGCGCCCCTCGTCCGCCATGGGCACCCCGTCGGGGGCAAGGCAGATCCCGAAGACGTCCACGTGGTCCCCTGTGCCGGGGCCGTCGGGAAGGTCGATGCGGCGATAGTGGGATACGTCGCAGGGAAGCTTCCCAAGGTCCTCCTCGGATAGCATCCCCGAGAGCTCCGCCGAGACCTTCCTCGGGTCCATCTTGGGCAGGTTGCAGCCGGGGATACAGACGTATCCGCAGAACCACACGCGCTCCTTGCCCGAGGCGTCCGTGCGAATGTGCCGGCGGACCTCCATAGGTATGAGGGCACCTGCGCACCCCCTGTGGCCCACCGGGACGCCCCCGAGATAGCCCAGGGACCCGAAGACGGCGCGATAGGTGTCGGCGGGGTCGATGTGGGCGGGTGCGGGATGATCCATGACGGTGTCCATGGGTTCCTCCTTGAAGGTTCCGTCTCGGGTGTCTGTCGGGCGAGGGTGCCCCGGGTTGTAACCCCGGCACCCGCACAGCGGGCGTCTCCTCTTTTCGCCAAGGCGCTGCCCCCGCCCACCACCACGGGCCCCGGG
>CBCSOI010000009.1:0-16835 GCA_965141595.1 uncultured Atopobiaceae bacterium
CAACGCCTTCTCGGCGCTCATGGCCTGGCTGGGCGCCCGGAGCCGAGGCGGCTCGGTGGTCATGCGGGTGGAGGACCTCGACCCGCGCTGCCAGGTGCCGGGGCGCGCGGAGGCCATCATGGACGACCTCCGGTGGCTGGGGCTGGACTGGGACGGCGACCCCGTGTTCCAGAGCCGGCGGGGAGACGCCTACGAGGAGGCCCTGGCGCGGCTGGCGGAGATGGGGCTCACGTACCCGTGCTTCTGCACACGGGCCGAGCTCCACGCGGCGAGCGCGCCCCACGCGAGTGACGGCACCTACGTGTATGTGGGGACCTGCCGCAGGCTCTCCGCCGCCGAGGCGGCGCGCCGGAGCGAGGTGCGGGCGCCGGCCGTGCGGCTGGAGGTGCCCGACGCGGACGACCCGGCCGGCACCGTGGAGGTGGACGACCTCGTGGCGGGAAGGCACCGCGAGGTGCTGGCCCGCGAGTGCGGCGACTTCCTCGTGCGGAGGAGCGACGGCGTGACCGCCTACCAGCTGGCCGTGGTGGTGGACGACGCCGCCATGGGCGTCACGCAGGTGGTGCGCGGCCGCGACCTGCTGGGGTCCGCCGCGAGGCAGCGCTACCTGCAGCGGCTGCTGGGGCTGCCCGAGGTGGAGTACGCCCACGTGCCGCTGCTGGTGGCCGCGGACGGCCGGCGTCTCTCCAAGCGCGACGGCGACCTGGACCTGGGCGCCATCCGGGCCCGCGGCGTGCGGCCCGAGGCCGTGGTGGGGCGCCTGGCCCATGCGGCCGGCCTGACGGACAGCGATGCCCCGACGACGCCGACCGAGCTGCTGCAGGCCTTCTCCTGGGAACCGCTGCAGGGCCGCGGCGACATCGTCTGCGACGGCATCGCTTGCGACGGCATCACAACCTGAACCGCCGTCCCATCACCCGGACACTTTTGTCCCAATGGTCGGACACTTTTGTCCCACATCGACGCTTTTACTCTTATCAGCAAAACCTCCCACTGGTTTGTGCTTTTGAGAATTCCGCGAAGTGTCCCTCATTTACGGCTGCGCGACGCCACCGCGAGATACCCTCTTGCCACCCCCTCCCTGCCTGCCATGCACAGGCCAGTGAATTTGAAGAGAGGGGCCCATGCCGTTTGCCAGAAGACCGAGCAGCTCGGACATCTACCACATCACGGTCCGCGGGTCGGGGAGGCAGATCGTCTTCGAGGACGACGACGACCGCCGCGAGCTCCTGAGAATCCTCGACGAGGCCCTGGCGGCCAACGACGTGCGGCTCCTTGCATGGTGCCTCATGGACAACCATTTCCATCTGGTCGCCGAAGGGGACGCGGACGACATCTCGAGCCTCATGCACCGTGTGAACTCGACCTACGCCCGGGTGTTCAACCGCCGACACGACCGCGTGGGGCATCTTTTCCAAGGTCGGTATCTGCGGCTTCCGGTGGAGGACGACAGGTATCTGCTGACCCTCGTCCCCTACGTCCACCGCAATCCGGAGCGGGCCGGGCTCTCCCCCACAAGCGCCTACCCATGGAGCAGCTACCACGAGGTGATGGAGGGCCGCGGTCGCGTGGATGTGGAGCGGCTGCTCGACCTTTTTGGAGGGTGGGACGGTTTCGAGGAGGCCCACGCCGACCAAGGGCAGCCACCGCCTCCGGGAGCCGTTCGTCAAAGGGACATGCAGCCCGAGGCTCTTCTCGAGATGGCGCGCCGCCTGTTGGGCGGAACAGACCCAAAGAACGTCAAGGCGATGCCGAGGGACGAACGGGACCTCGCCCTGGCGGCCCTCCGGAAAGGAGGGATGACCGTCCGGTCGATCGAGCGTCTCACCGGTGTGTCGAGGGGAGTCGTGTCCCGGGCCCCCTTGGGCTAAGGGCTGGTGAACCCGTGGGACAGAAGTGTCCGACCATTGGGACAAAAGTGTCCGGGTGGTGGGACGCGGCGATGGGTTATGATGGGGTGCGCACCCGGAGAGCTGACCGAGAGGCCGAAGGTGCTCGCCTGCTAAGCGAGTATAGGACTCAATCCTATCTGGGGTTCGAATCCCCAGCTCTCCGCCAGCGAACGTCCCAGCCCGCAGGCCCCACGGCCCGCGGGCTGTTCTCTTTTTTAGGCACCTCGGGCGGGTCCCTGTCCCCATGCATCAAGCCGCATCCAAGCTGAATAAAATTCGTCCTTGACACCCTTGGGCCGCCGCTACATACTATTTCTCGCACGCGGCGTTACCTCAGCTGGATAGAGGGTCTGACTACGAATCAGAACGTCACAGGTTCGAATCCTGTACGCCGCACCACTCGATTTTCCAGGCCCTCCGGGGCCTTTTTTGTTGCCTGCCGGGCCGGGCACACGGGAGGCACGCCCGGTCGCCCGGGCGGCCCCCATGCACCGGCGGTCACCGGCTATGCAGTTCATCGGGCGGGGTCTCAGCCCTCCGGAAGGATCTCGACCCAGCAACCGTCGGGGTCGGCGATGAAATAGAGGCCCATCTTGGGATTCTCGAACACGATGCAGCCCATCTCCTCGTGGAGGCGGTGGTAGGCGTCAAAGTCCGAGACGCGGAACGCGATGTGGGTGTCCTTGCCGCCGTTGTCATAAGGCTCGGTACGGCCGCGGTTCCACGTGAGCTCCAGCTGGAACGGGGAGTCGTCGTTCTCCATGAAGGTGTTGGTCCACGAGCCGTCGTCTGGGCCCGACTCCCTCACCACCCTGAACCCGAGAGCCTTCTCGTAGAACGCGATGGTGGCCTCCTTGTCGAGCACGTGGGTGCAGCGGTGGACGAAACGGGCTCCCATGACGGACCTCCTTGGACGTAGCGGACGGGCACCGGATACCGCCCCTGAAAAAGGCGGTATTCGGTGGTTGACAAACGAGGACCCTACCACGATACTCAATATCAGTCGCGGCGTTACCTCAGCTGGATAGAGGGTCTGACTACGAATCAGAACGTCACAGGTTCGAATCCTGTACGCCGCACCACTCGTTTTTCCAGGCCCTCCGGGGCCTTTTTTCTTGCCGCGCCGGCGTCAGACGGGCACCGGCGCCCCTCACAGCCAGAAGGGGTCCCCCCTTACCGAGCACGGCACCCGGGCCGCCATGAGCAGCCCCAGAAGGTCGTCGAACGTCGCACCGGGTACCGAGAGATCCCTCACCAGCGTCTGGGCCTCGCACCCCTCGGGGCATCGCAGGGCGCCCAGCAGCGGCTCCCCCTTGGACACCGTGACGGCACGTCGCCACGGTGCCTGCGTCCCGGACCCCACCAGCTCCAGCACCGCGACGGCGTGGCCGAGGTCCGCCACGGCCACGCACGGGCCGTCGGGGCCCTGCAGGCCGGGAGACAACGCCACGAGGGGCGCCAGGGGGCGGGCAAGGGCTGCGGGACAACGGCTCATCGGCTCTCCTCTCCGTGTTGACAGGAGTATACCCCAAATACGAACATATGTTCTGTTTAGAGGGGGCGGCCGGTGGTAGGAAGGTCTCGTTCACAAAAAGAGGGAGGTCCTATGGCGGCTAACAAGGTTGATGGCGTGGGTCTCGCCCTTGCCGGCGGCGGCTGGCGGTCCTACGCCCAGGTGGCGGTGCTCGCGGACATGGAGGCCAACGGCGTCTCCGTGGGTGCGGTGGCGGGCACGTCCATGGGCTCGCTCGTGGCCACGCTCACCGCGGCGGGGCTCACCTCCACACAGATCGAGGACCTGCTGCTCAAGATGGACGTCAGCGTGGAGGAGGCGGGCATCGTCAAGAACATGCGCCGCCACGTGATCTCGGCCGTCACCCGGCAGGGCTTCGTGGACAACGGCGTGCTGGTGGAGCAGGTCCGCCCCCTGCTCGAGGAGGCCGGCGTGACCACCTTCTCCGACCTCAAGATGCCCTTGGCCATAACCTCGGTGGACATCATCACGGGCGACCTCGTGGTGTTCACCGGCACGGACGGCTTCTTCGAGGGACCGGGCTCCTGGACCACCGTCCCGGGCGACCACGACCTCGCCACCTGCATCGCCGCTTCGGGCGCGTACCCGCTGGTGGTGCAGCCCGTCCACTTCCTGGGGCGCACCCTGGTGGACGGCGGCTGCCGCATGAACCTGCCCACGCCGCTGTTCGACCGCTCGACGGTGGACGCCGTGGTGGGCGTGCACATGCTCAAGACCTACAAGGCCGTGGACGACCTCTCCATCCTCAACGTCATGGGCAAGTGCATGGACTACGGCGCCCAGCAGCTCGAGATCCTCTACGCCCAGGCGGCGGACGTCTCGGTCAACGTGCCCGTGCCCGGCGAGGACACCTTCAACCCGGGCCACGGCGAGGGCGTGGTCGACTTTGCCCGGGAGTGGCTGCTCAAGCACCCGGTGGACTGGTCGGCCGCACATCCGAGCCTGCTCGACGCCGTGCGCCGCGGCGCCGCCGACTACCTGAGCCGCCTCTTCCGCGGGAGCGGGAACGGGCAGGAGGGCTAGGGGCCCGGGCGAGCAGGCCCCGGCTCGCCAGGAACGCCCGACCCGCGAAGACCGACGGGGCAACGGCATGGTCGACGAGTTGGGACAGATGTGTCCGGGTGATGGGACGGGGGACCTACTCGGCCGGCGCGTCCCCGGTGCCATCGGCGGTGCGCAGCCACAGGGCGTCCACCAGCAGCGACGCCGCAAGCCCCACGAGGATCAGGCCCCACGCCGGATGCCACGCCCCCGTGAGCAGCCCGACCACGAGGAAGGCCGAGATCCCCGACCAGAAGCACAGGCCGGCCACGGGCCCACGCAGCTTGCGGCCGCGCTTGCCGCGCACCACGGCGTTCGCCACGGAGCACAGGCTCTCCCAGGCGGGGATGACCGCCAGCAGGCAGCCGCCCACGTCCCAGCGATGCCCGAAGAGACCGACCCCCAGGAAGCCGATGAGGGCCAGCGGGGCGTAGGGGACCCGCGAGACGAACGCGCGCGGTTTGGAGCCGTGTGTGGCCCTGTGGGCGTCGGCCCAGCTGTCGTAGTGCTCGTCGTCGATCCACACCGAGCCGTCCTCCTCGGTACGCACGGTGTGCTCGCCGTCGGACGCGTTCACATGGATGCCGCCGGGGCCCACCTCCACATGGTCGCCGGTGCGGTGGTCGCGCACGTCGACGCCCTCCCAGCCCACGGAGACCGACGCGTCGGCCGACGTCACCCGCACGCCGTCGTCCCACGAGCACTCCACGGCGTCGTCGGCGTCCGGCCCCACGTCGACGCCGCCCGCCGCCGGCCCGTCGCCGGCGGCGGCACCGTCGGCGTCCGAGGACGCGGCCCCCTCCGGACCCCCGTCACCGGCCGGACCGTACACCAGCTCGTCCAAGGTCACCCCGTAGAGGCGGGCGAGGGCGATGAGGTTGTCGGTGTCGGGGCTCGACTCCGTGCGCTCCCACTTCGAGACCGCCTGCCGCGAGACGCCGAGCCTCTCGGCAAGCTGCTCCTGGGTGAGACCGTGCTCGCGCCGCAGGGTGGCCAGGCGCTGGGCGATGGAGACGTTCATGGTCGGTGCCTTCCTGTACGTGGCTGAGCGGATGGGACCACCGTGCCGCTCTGGCCGGTTGCAGGCCACCACCTTTGGGTTGAGAACCGAAAACGCCCCCGCAACTTTGGGTTGCGGGGGCGAGAAGACGCAGGTGAAAGGGCCTATTATGCGTTCACGCCCTCCTCGGGACCGATGACGGTGACACCGCCCATGTAGGGCACGAGGGCCTCGGGGACCGTGACTGTGCCGTCCTCGTTCTGGTAGTTCTCGATGATGGCGGCCATGGCGCGGCCCACGGCCAGGCCGCTGCCGTTGAGCGTGTGCACGTAACGGGTGCCCTTGAACTCGCTGGGGTCCTTGTAGCGGATGTTGGCGCGGCGGGCTTGGAAGTCCCAGCAGTTGGAGCAGCTGGAGATCTCCTTGTAGTTGTTGTAGCTGGGAAGCCAGACCTCGAGGTCGTAGGTCTTGGCGGCAGAGAAGCCCAAGTCGCCCGAGCAGAGCGTGACCACGTGGTAGGGCAGGCCGAGGGCCTGCAGGCAGAGCTCCGCCTCGTGGGTCATGGCCTCGAGCTGGTTCATGGAGTCCTCGGGGCGGGCGAACTTGACCATCTCCACCTTGTCGAACTCGTGCACGCGGATGATGCCGCGGGTGTCGCGGCCGGCGCTGCCCGACTCCTCGCGGAAGCACGGGGTGAAGGCGGTGTACTTGAGCGGCAGCTTGGAACCGTCGATGATCTCGTCGCGATGGATGTTGGTGAGCATGACCTCGGCCGTGGGGATGAGGTACAGGTTGGGCTCCACATGGTAGAGGTCGTCCTCGAACTTGGGCAGCTGGCCGGTGCCGTAAAGGGTGGCGGCGTTGGTGATCACCGGGGGCCACCACTCCTTGAAGCCGGCCTTGATGTGCATATCGATGAAGAAGTTGATAAGTGCGCGCTCCAGGCGGGCACCCATGCCCCCCAGCAGGTAGAAGCGGCTGCCGGCGATCTTGACGCCGCGCTCGAAGTCGATGATGCCGAGCTCGGGACCCAGGTCCCAGTGGGCCTTGGCCTCGAAGTCGAACTCGCGCGGGGTGCCCCAGCGCCTGACCTCGACGTTCTCGCTGTCGTCCTTGCCGTAGGGCACCGACCCGTCGGGGATGTTGGGGATGTGGCTCATGAGGTCGGTGAGAGCCTCCTCGACCTCGCCGCGGCGGGCGTCGAGCTCGGCGATACGCTCCTTGTCGGCGGCCACGGCGGCCTTGGCGGCCTCGGCCTCGTCGCGCCTGCCCTCGCGCATGAGGCGGCCGATCTCCTTGGAGGCGCTGTTGCGCTGCGCCTGCAGGCCTTCCACCTCGGCGATCACGGAGCGACGCTCGGCCTCGAGCTCGAAGAAGCGGTCGCGGTCCCAAGAGCCGTTGCGGGAGGCCATGGAGGCGTCCACGGCGTCGGGGTTCTCGCGAACAAACTTGATGTCGAGCATGGTGACCCACTTTCGCTAGGGCTCGTTTGATGCGCCGTCGGGCGCCGTACCTGCGGTCGGGCAGGCGGCACCTGCGCGGCCTGACGCACCAGTATATACTTGCGCCTACGCGCCCGGCCCCACCGGACGGGCCCGCAGGCCCTTTTGCATGAGAGGTTTCCCCATGGATTTCGTGACCTGGCTCTTCGACACCCGCGCAGGCGTGGCCGCCATCTTCATCGGCGGCATCGTGCTGTGCCTGCTCATCGCCTTCATCCTCGAGCGCCGCACCAAGAGGATGTACTTCGACCACCCCAAGGGGGACGGCGAGGACGACGGCATCTTCTCGGGCATCTTCGGTGACGACGAGGAGGAGTGAGGCGACGGCGCCCCCCGCGCCACCCCGCCCGTGAGCCCGACCCGACCGGCCCGTGTCGCAGCACCTTGCGGCACGGGCCCTCTCATGCCAAGAGGCGTCGCGACCCATGCCGGAAGCCCCTGCGGCATGGCCCTCTCGACGGCAGAAGGTGCCCGGCGCACCGCTTTCCATGCCGCAGGCGCCTCCGGCATGGGTCGCAGGGGTCCGGCCGCCACCAAACCCATGCCGCAGGCGCCTCCGGCATGGAGCGACGGGACCGGAAGGCATCCGGGCGAAGGCGGACCCATGCCAAAGGGCTCTCGGGCATGGTCCCGGACCCCGAGTGCTCGCGACCTCGCCGCCGGTTGTTCAGAAATCCGGTTGCCCCGGCGCCGCGGACGTGTATAATGGCGATTCACGCGGGCGTGGCGGAATTGGCAGACGCGTACGGTTCAGGTCCGTATGAGGGTTCCCTCATGAAGGTTCAAGTCCTTTCGCCCGCACCATCGCACTTCCAGAGCCCCTCGGGGCTCTTTTTTTGTGCCGAGCCACCCCCCTTGACGGCGTGCGTCGGAAACCGGTCGGGGATCCGTCGGGATATTGTCAAGTATTTTTTTGAAAATAAGCAGTTATCTACAGTGTTTTAGTGCATACTAATTCCCATGAACACGGTGCTGTGCGACCTGGGTGCTTGGATCACATACGCCTCACGAGCCCCTCTCACACCGATCCCTAAGGAAGAGGCGGACCGAGTCCTGCGGACGGCGACGTGCACCGTCCGGCAGGCGAAGGCCGTCAGGGCCCTGCCCTGGTACAGGGAGATGGAACCGTTCGCCCGCAGCCTTGCCGCCGTGCCCACCGGCCAAGACGTTCCACTTCACCTCCTGGTCGGCCCGGAACACGACCGCCGCCGACGTGCCGGCACGGTCCCCCACCGCGCCCCAGCCTTCGAGACGCCGTCGTCCCCGCTGCTCCGAGTCGAGGGTCCGGAGGTGGGCGGCGAACCGGTCCACGTGCCGACGCCCGACCTCTACCTGCTCCTCAGGGCCGCGACGCTCGGGGTTGCAGGCACGGCAGCACTCGGATGCACGATGGCGGCCGATTATCTGTGCGACCCGGCCCTCGGCCAGTGTCTTCCACGGGACCCTTTGACGACCACGGAGGCGATCGGGGGGCTCTGCCGGAAGGTCCCCGCCACGGTCAAGGGAAAGGCCGTGCTCGAGGACGCCCTGGGCGCCATCGCCGACCGCTCACGCTCCCCCATGAAGACGGCCCTGACGGTCATGCTCGCCCTGAAACCCGCCCACGGGGGCATGGGACTGCCAAAACCCGAGCTCAACACCAAGATCGACCTCCCAGGCGAGCTCAGGCGCGCCGTCGGGGGCCAACGGTCGATGCTCGTGGACCTCTACTGGCCCGACGCCGGCGTGGGCATCGAGTACGACAGCACCGAGTTCCACGACAACCGCGGGCAGGCCATCAGGGACCGGCAGCGGCAGCTGGCCTCGGACCTGCTCGGCATAGACGTGGGGCCATGGACCTCGGGTGCCGTGCGTGACGAGCGGCTCTTCGCCGCCGCCTGCGGTCGGCTTGCCGAGCGCCTCGGGGTGCCGTGGCATCTGGACGACCGGTATACCTGGCAGAGACGGTGCCTCCGGGCGGTCATGCTGGGGCCCCACCGGTTCTGGTGATGGCAGAACCATGCCGGAGGCGGCTTCGGCATGGGACCGAGACCCCCGGAGGAACGCGATGGACGAGAAACCCATGCCACAGAAGGCCTTGGCATGGGTTTCCGGGCCCGGTCGGCAGCGATTCCATGCCGCAGGGCTCTCCGGCATGGGTTTCCGAGCCGCCCAGCCGGCGACCGACCGAGGAACCCATGCCGCAGGGCTCTCCGGCATGGGTCGGATTCTCGGCGCCCGCGCGGATGGGCGCACGGTCCGGCCCTGACGGCGCGTGTGACAGCGGGAGAGCCCGACCGACGTGACAGCGCGCGCCCGCACGGCCGGCCGACCGGATCTGCCCAAGCGCCCGGTACGTCGGGCGCCGCGGTACACTGGTGCGGTCAGGCGGCTCCACCACACCCCAACCGCACCCAAGGACTCGCCCATGGAGACTCAGACATCGCCGGCCCTGCTCCTAGGCCGCTACCGCACCATAGAGCTGCGCGACACCGGCGGCTTCGGGTCGGTCCTGGTGTGCTGGGACGTGCGCCTGCAGCGGCGCGTGGCCGTGAAGTGCCTGCCGCTGGACGCCGAGGGCGACGCGGCGTCGGTGGTGGACGAGGCCCTGGCCGAGGCCCGCGCATCCAGCTTCCTCACCCACCCCAACATCGTCACGGTCCACGACTTCGCCGTGGACGACCGCTACGCCTACATCGTCATGGAGTACGTGGACGGCGTGACCCTGGCCGAACTCATGGCCCGGGTGGAGGGCGGCGTCCTCATCTGGTGCGAGGTGGCCCACGTGCTGAGGTCCGTGGCCGCGGCACTGGCCTACGCCCACGACAACGGCGTCCTGCACCTGGACATCAAGCCCGCGAACGTCATGGTGGCCCGGGACGGCTCGGTGAAGCTCGCCGACTTCGGCATGGCCTCCATCGCCAGTGCCGCCGGCTGGGGCGGGGCCCGGGGCGGCACCGTGGGCTACATGCCGCCCGAGCAGCTCGCCGGCGACCTCGTGGACGAGCGCACCGACGTCTTCGCCCTGGCCGCCGTCTGCTACGAGGCCCTCACCGGCCTGCGGCCCTTCGCGGCCAGCACGCCGGCCGCCTCCCTCAAGCTCATCGAGAAGGGCGCGCCGCCGCTCTCCGACGCCGAGGAGGGCCTCGCCGGCCCTGCGACCCTGGCGTTCCAGACGGCCCTCGCCCCCTCCCCCTCCGGTCGCATGACGGACCCCGAGGAGTTCGCCGGCGAGGTGCTGCCGTCCCTCGGCGATCCCGACGAGGGCCGCGACTCCAACGCCTCGCTCCTGGACGACGCGGGCTCCGACGTGGAGCCCTTCGACGAGGGCGCCTGGCGCGCCCTCGACCCCCCCGGCCGCCGCATCCCCTGGCTCCCCGGCGTGGCCGCCCGCCTGGCCTCGGCCGGCTGCACTGCCGCCCTGGCCTGGCAGTGTGCCGCACCCCTCGCCGGCCTCGGCCCCGTGGCCGTGGTCTGCCTGATCGTGGCGGCCGCCGTGGCCGGGGCCGCGGTGCCCACGGCGGCCTGCGCCGCGGGCCTCGCCCTCGCCGGCGTCGCGTGCGCGGCGGCCGGCATCGCCGCCGGCCTCCCCGCCCAGGCCGTGCTGGGCTGCGCCGTGGCCGTGGCCTGCGGCCTCGTGCCCCTGCGCCTCACGGGCGGACGCGCGCCGCTGGCACCCGCGGTCCTGGCGGCGCCCGCCCTGGGTGCGTGGACCGTGTGCCCGGCCCTGGCCGGCTTCGCGCTGGAACCCGCGGCAGCGGCCGGCACGGCAGCCGCGGCGGCCGTCGTCACCTGGACCGTCACCGGACAGGGGGCGCTCTGGTCGGCGGACCCCGCCGCCATGGCCCAGGCCGTCGCCTCCGTGCCGGCCGCCCTGGCCTCGCCGGGCCCCTGGGCGGCCGCGGCCTTCTCGGCAGGGGCGGCCGCACTGGCCTCGGCCATGGGGCGCCGGGGATCCGCGGGCACGGCGGCGGCGGGGCAGGTGCTCGCGCTCGTCATCACGCTCGTGGGCTGCTCCCTGGCGGGGGGTCTGGAGTTTGGCGGGATATGGGGCGCACCGTCGGGCGCCCCCATGGGCCTTGCGCTAGGCTCTACGGTACTTATGATCGTGACGATCACGTTGTTCGGGCCTCCCGAATTGCGTCGGGAAGGGGAAGACCGTGAACTTTCTTAACGTGTTCGAAGAGCGTATAGCCGGCATCTTCGGCTCGTCGTCCCAGGCCGCAGCGCCCCTCTCCTTCAAGAAGCTCGCCAAGAAGGCCTCGTCGGAGATGGAGAACGAGACCTACGTCATCAACGGCGTGGACACCGCACCGGCGCTCTTCACCGTGCTCGTGTCCCAGGCGGACGACGCCGCCATGCGCCCGCTCTACGCCAACCTCACCGAGGAGACGGCCCTGTTCCTGGAGGCCCACGCCCAGCGGCGCGGCTACACCTTCGTGGGCCAGCCCCTCGTGCGCTTCATGGTGGACCCCTCCCTCAAGCACGGGAAGTTCTCGGTCTTCGCCGAGAACGTGGACGCCCGCACGCTCGACCGCCTGCGCGAGGAGGAGCGCGCCTACACCGGTTCCCCCGCCGGCCAGCCCCAGCAGCAGCGGCAGCCCCAGGCGGCGGACATCGACCTCGGGCTCGGCCCCATCGGCACCCCGGCGGCCGACCCCTCCCAGGACGGCCTGGACGTCATGAGCCCCGACACCGTGCTCGACGTCGTGGAGGACGCCTACGCCATGGAGCACGGCCCCGCCGCGCCCCTGCCCGCCGGGTACCGCAGCCCGGGCACGCCGGTGCCCCCGGCCCAGCCCCGCGCCGGCTACATGGGCTCCGTCTCTCCGTCCGACGAGGTGCGCGCCCAGCAGGCCCGCGCCCGCCACGACGAACAGCGCCTCGCCGCGCCGGCACCCGCTCCGGCACCCGCACCCTCCGCCGCCCCCGCACCGGCCACCCAGCGCCGCAACGTGCCCCTCGTGAACCCCCACGCCAACCAGCGCCCCGCCTCCATGCCCGTGGGCGCCCTGCTCATCGACCGTCAGTCGGGCCGCACCTACTCGTGCACCTCCGACCGCTGCGTCATCGGCCGCGAGCGCACCACCGGCGGCATCGTCCTGCGCGACCCCAACGTCAGCCGGCGCCACGCCGAGCTCTCGCGCCACGGGTCCGGCTGGACCATCACCGACCTCAACTCCACCAACGGCACGCTGGTCAACGACGTCGACGTCGACCAGTGCGCCCTTCGTGACGGCGACCTGATCACCCTCGGCCTCACGAACCTCGAGTTCCGGGAGGGCTGATGATCGACATCGTCCTGTTCGCGGGCCGCATCCTCCTGGTGGTGCTGCTCTACCTCTTCCTCTTCGCCGTCATGCGCACCGGCATCGGCCTGGTGAAGGGGCAGCGCAAGGACTCCGCCATCTGGACCCTCGACCTCGAGAAGGGCCCCCGCAACCTGCGCGGCCTGCACGTGGACATGCTCGGGCCGGTGGTCATCGGCCGTTCCCCCAGCTGCGACATCGTCATCGACGAGCCCTTCGTGAGCGCCAACCACGCGCGCCTCACCATCCAGGGGCCCGCCCTGGTCCTCGAGGACCTCGAGTCCACCAACGGCACCATGGTCAACGGCCGCACCGTGACCGAGCCGGTGACCCTGCGCGACGGCGACGACCTCCAGGTGGGGGACGCCGTCCTTAGGGTGAGCCGCCGATGACGGACGAGCAGCACCTGCCCGTGCCCACGAGCGTCACCCAGGCCACGGCCCCCTCCCGTCCCATGCTCGACCTCGAACGCAGACCCGGGTCCGACTCCGAATCCGGGTCCAACCGGCGTCTTGCGTGGGGGTCCCGCTCGGACGTGGGCCTCATCCGCGACCACAACGAGGACTCCTACCTCTGCCGGCCGCCGCTCTTCGCCGTCTCCGACGGCATGGGCGGCCACGCCGCCGGCGAGGTGGCGAGCTCCATCGCCATCCACACCATCGCCAAGGAGGCGCCCGCCACGGCGGACTCCGCCCTGCTCGGCGCAGCCATCGAGGCCGCAAACATGGACGTCCTCACGGCCCCCGAGACCGGGCGCGGCCGCGAGGGCATGGGCTGCACCGCCACGGCCTGCATCATCGAGGACGACCGCATGGCCGTGGCTCACGTGGGCGACTCGCGGCTCTACCTGCTGCACAAGGGCGCCCTCGTGCGCGTGACCCACGACCACTCCTTCGTGGAGGAGCTCGTGGACGCCGGCGAGATCACGGCCGACGAGGCCCGCGTGCACCCCTCGCGCTCCGTCATCACCCGAGCCCTGGGCTCCGACCCCGACATGTACGCGGACCACTTCACCATCGGCGTCGAGGCCGGCGAGCGCGTGATCCTGTGCTCCGATGGCCTCTCGTCCATGATCACCGACGCCGAGATCGAGGACATCTGCGTCACCTCGGCGAGCCCCCAGGTCTGCGCCGACGCCCTCGTGTCGGCCGCCCTCATCGCCGGCGGCCACGACAACGTGACCGTCATCGTGGTGGACATCAGGAACGACGGCAAGGAGGACATCCGCCGCCGGGCCCGCCGCCGGGCGGTCCTGGCCTGGGTGGGCGTGCTCGCCGCGTTCCTCGCCGCGGTGGCCGTGGTGCTCTCCATCTTCATCAACAGCACGTTCTACCTCGCCGCCTCCGGCGACACCGTGGGCATCTACCAGGGCATGGGGGGAGACTTCCTCGGCGTGCCCCTCTCCCACCTCGTGGAGGAGACCGACGTCCCCGTGGCGTCGCTGCCCGAGGCCGTGCAGAACCGCCTGTCCGAGGGCATCTCCGTGGAGTCCGAGGACAAGGCCCGCACCACCGTGGACGACTACCGCCGTCAGATCCAGGAGGCGGCCGACCAGGCCAAGGAGACGGCCGAGACGCTCAAGAGCTCCGGCGACCAGGGAGGTGCCGCATCATGATGGGACACGTCTCCGCCTACGCCCAGGAGCGCCTCGAGCGCGGGGCGAACCGGCGCACCACGGAGCTCCTGCTCCTCTGCGCCGGTGCCGTCCCCGTGCTGCTCATCTACGCCATGTACGTGGTGGACACCGGCGCGGCCCTCACCTTCGAGACCGTGGCCGTGCCCATCTGCCTGTTCGCGGCCTTCGCCGCCGCGCACCTGGCCGTGCGCATGCTGGCGCCCGGGGCCGACCCTGCCATCCTGCCCATCGTCTTCGTGCTGTCCGGCATAGGCATCACGTTCGTCACGCGGCTGGCGCCCACGCTGGCCATGAATCAGGTGACCTGGCTCTTCCTCTCGGTGGCGGCCATGGTGGCCACGCTGTTCGTGGTGCGCAACCTCGACGAGCTGGCCGACTACAAGTTCACCATCGGCATCGTCGGCGTGGTGCTCATCCTGCTGCCCATGGTCTTCGGCACCGAGCAGGGCGGCTCCAAGCTGTGGCTCAAGCTGGGCTCGTTCTCCTTCCAGCCCGGCGAGCTGGCCAAGATCGCCATCGTGCTGTTCCTCGCGAGCTTCTTCGCGGCGAACCGCGAGCTCCTGAGCGTGTCGAGCCGCAGGATCGGCCCGCTCACCCTGCCGCGCCCGCGCATGCTCGCGCCGGTGCTCTGCATGTGGGGCCTGTCGCTGCTCATCGTGGTCTTCGAGCGCGACCTCGGCAGCGCCCTGCTCTTCTTCACCATCTTCGTGGTGATGATCTACGTCACCACGGGCCGCGCCAGCTACGTGCTCATCTCCGTGGCCCTGCTCGCCGTGGGCGCCGTGGGCTGCTACTTCCTGTTCAACCATGTGCGCGTGCGCTTCAACATCTGGCTCGACCCCTTCGCCGACGCCCAGGGCGGCGGCCTCCAAATCGTGCAGTCGCTCTACTCCCTGGCCGACGGCGGCCTCTTCGGCGCCGGCGTGGGCCGCGGCATGCCCCGCCTCATCCCGGTGGTGGAGTCCGACTTCATCTTCTCGGCCATCGGCGAGGAGATGGGCCTTCTCGGCGCCAGCGCCGTGCTCCTGCTCTTCATGCTGTTCGCCGTTCGCGGCTTCGCCACGGCGGCGCGCGCCAAGAGCGACATGGCCGCCTTCACCGCCACGGGCCTCACCACCTCGGTGTGCTTCCAGGCCTTCCTCATCGTGGCCGGCGTCACCAAGTTCATGCCGCTCACGGGCGTGACCCTGCCCTTCATGAGCCAGGGCGGCTCATCGCTGCTCGCCAGCTTCATCATCGTGGGCCTGCTCCTGCGCTGCGGCGACCAGGGCACGGGCCACAACGTGCTGATGAGCGGCTCGGGCGTGGCCGGCTCCACCGTCACCCCCGCGCTCCACGCCAACGGCGTGTCGCAGGTGCACGACGCCCTCAAGGACAGCCCCTACGCCATGGTGAGCTTCGGCATGGAGACGCCGGAGTCGGGCGTGCTGGGCCGCGTGGCCCTCTCTCACCGCCTCACGGCGCTCGTCACCTTCTTCACGGTGCTCTTCGCCCTGCTCATCGCCAACCTCACGTTCATCCAGGTCATCAAGGCCGGCGACTACCAGTCCATGCCGTCCAACAACCACACCATCGCCCGCTCGGCCAAGGTGCAGCGCGGCGCCATCATCACGTCCGACGGCGTGACGCTGGCGGAGTCGCTCAAGCAGTCCGACGGCACCTACGTGCGCAGCTATCCGGCCGGCAACCTGGCCGTCCACACCGTGGGCTACCTCTCCACCCAGTACGGCGCCACCGGCATCGAGAGCACCATGAACAGCGCGCTCACCGGCCACGCCGACCACTCCAGCTGGCAGGGGGCCTTGAACTCCCTGGCCGGCATCGAGCAGCCCGGCGACTCCGTGGTGCTCACCATCAACTCCAAGATCCAGCAGGCGGCCGACGAGGCCCTCGCCGGCCGGGTGGGCGCCGTCGTGGTGCTCGACCCGTCCACCGGTGCCGTCCTGGCCAAGTCGAGCGCGCCCACCTACTCCTACGACGACCTCGCCGCAGCCATCACGGGCGCCAGCGGCAACGGCGCCCTCGTCGACCGCTCCACCCAGGCCCTCTACGCGCCCGGCTCCACCTTCAAGGCCGTGACGCTCTCGGCCGCGCTCAACTCGGGCTCGTTCTCGCTCGACTCCACCTTCGACGCCCCGGCCTCCATGGACATCGGCGGCGCCGCGGTGACCAACGACGGCGACCGCGAGTACGGCACCCTCACCCTGCGAGAGGCCTTCGCCGTCTCGAGCAACGTGGCCTTCGGCCAGCTCGCCGTGCGCGAGGGCGCGAACGAGCTCGTGAGGTACGCCAAGGCCTTCGGCTACGACGGGTCGCTGGGCCTCGATTTCTCGTGCGTCCCCTCCGTCATGGCCAACCCCGGCGACATGAGCGAGTGGGAGACCGCCTGGGCCGGCTGTGGCCAGCCCGTGGGCGAGCACGCCGGCGCCAACGGCCCCCAGACCACCGTCATGCAGAACGCCGTGGTCGCGGCCGCCATCGCCAACAGGGGCGTGGTCATGAACCCCTACGTCGTCGACTCCGTGCTCTCCCCCGAGGGCACCCAGATATCGAAGACCACCCCCAAGTCGCTCGGCCAGGCCATCTCGGCCGACACCGCGCGGGAGGTGACCGACGCCATGGTCTCCGTGGTGGAGTCGGGCACCGGCGGGGCGGCCTCGCTGCCGGGCGTCACGGTGGCCGGCAAGACCGGCACCGCCGAGACCGGCAGCGGCATCGACTCGCTCTTCATCGGCTTCGCACCCGCCGACAAGCCCACCCTGGCCATCTCGGTGTGCATCGAGGGGTCCAACGACGCGGAGGCCCGCGGCGTGGCGACCTCGATAGCCGGCAAGGTCATCGCCCGGACACTCCAGATCCAGGCGGCGGCATGATGGAGACGACCGACCCACCCACGCATCACTGACGGACATCGACGGCACCAGGCACAAACGCAGTTAAAA
>CBCSOI010000010.1:0-16678 GCA_965141595.1 uncultured Atopobiaceae bacterium
GCGGGACTGCCACGGCACGCCGGGCCGCGTCTGGAGCGAGCCTCCCACGCTGAACGACGTGTTCCTCGAGCTCACCGGCCGCAAACTCAGGGATTAGGGGGCGCCATGCTCAAGAACTGGTGGCTCGCCCTGCTCACCCTGGTGCGCGACAGGAGCTTCCTCGTCTGGTGCCTGGGCCTCCCGCTGGGCCTGGCCACGATCTTCGTCTTCATGTTCCAGCCCCTGGAGAGGCTCGCCGTCCTGGAGGAGCTCCCTGTGGCGGCCGTGCGCCCCGCGGACGGCCCCGAGGGGGCGGCGTTCCGGGACTTCGTGGACGCACTCTCCACGGGCGGCGATGCCCCCGCGGCCTTCTCGGTCTCCTGGCACGACTCCCGCGAGGAGGCCCGCCGCGCCGTGGAGGGCGCGGGAGACGGTAAAGCCCCCATAGCCATGGTGTCGCTCGACGGCGCCGACGTCTCCGTGGATCTCGCCCCCACCTCCGACTCCACCGTGGAGCTCGAGCAGTCCGTGGTGGTCTCGGTCTTCGACGGCTGGGCCACCCGCATGGCCGCCGCCGGCGCCGTGGCCGGGAGGGACCCGGCCGCCCTGGCCTCGGAGGCGGTCACGGCCGCACTCTCGAGCGGCGGCCACGTGGAGCGGGTCTCGCTCACCGAGAGCGCACCCAAGGAGACCACCGCCTTCTACTTCGCCCTCCTGGGATTCACGGCGCTCATGTGCGCCCAGAGCGGCCTCATGGCGGCGTTGGCCCTCGTTCCAGGCGCCACGGCGTGCGCCTCGCGCGTCACCGTGGGCGGCAGGCCCCGGTCACGGCAGCTCCTCTGCTGGCTCTCCGCCTCCTGGACCGCCTCGTTCGCGGGGCTGGTGGTGTGCCTCGCCTACATCTGCGCCGCCACCTCCATCGACTTCGGGGCGCGGCTGCCCCTCGTGGTGCTCGCCCTCGCCCTGGCGTCGTTCATGGCCACGGGGCTCGGCGGCCTCGTGGCGGTGGTGGGCCCCAGGGACATCGGCGCCAAGGGCGGCATCCTCACGGCCGTCACGTGCGTGGGTGCCCTGTTCGCCGGCCTCTACGGAGAGCCCGTCATGGAGATGGCCAACTCCCTGGCCAGGGCCGTCCCCGCGGTGGAGTGGGTGAACCCCGTGCGTCAGGTCATGGAGTCGCTCTCCTCGCTCGTCTACTACGACAGCCTCGCCCCCTACTGGTGCCACCTGGGCCTCGTAGCCGCGTTCGGGGCCGTGTGCTGCGCCGTTGCCGTCGCCCGACTAAGGAGGCTGCGCCGTGAGAGTCTTTAGGTACGCACTCACCATGGCGGTCAGGAAACCCGTGTTCTTCCTCATCTACGCCGTGGGTCTCTCGTTCATGGGCGTGGCCATGGCCATGGCTGTCACGGCGTCGCAGCCGGCGGACACCGTCACGGCCGTGGCCCGACCCCCGGTGGCATGGGCCGTCGTGGATCGCGACGGCAGCGAGCTGTCCCGCGGCCTCGTCGACGGCCTTGCCGGCCTGGGCACCCGCGAGGACGTGCCCGACGACCGGCTGGCCATGGAGCAGGCCGTGGCCCAGGGCCAGGTGGACTGCCTGTTCATCGTCCCCGAGGGCTTCGGCGACAGCTTCCTCGCCGCGGCACGGGCCGGCGAGGAGACGCCGTCCGTCGAGGCGGCCTACGGGTTCGTGGGGGCCGGCGGCGCCCTGGCCTCCTCCGCGGCCGAGCGGTGGCTCTCCGCCGCGGCCGTCGCGGCGGCGGGCGACCCCGCAGCCGACGGCGCGACCGTCTCGAAGGAGGCCGACAGGGCCGCCGCCGAGACCGTGTCGGTGGCGGTGCTCCCCGACGCGACGGTCGAGAGGGCCGACGGCGGCGTCAACGCCCTCACGTTCTACCTGCAGTGGTCCATCTACACCACCGTGGCATCGGTCATCGCGTGCACCGCGGCGCTCTTCTCCATGTTCAACCGCACCGACGTGCGCCACCGCGACCTCGCATCGCCCGAGACCTACGCCTCCTACACCCTGCAGGCCGCGGCCCTGGTGGTCACACTGGCATGCTGGGGTGCGAGCACCGCGGTCGGCCTGGCGTTCTTCTGGGCCGACGCCGCGGCCATGGGGCCCGCGGGCCTCGCAGCCACCCTGGGCGCCTCGCTGCTCTTCTGCCTGGTGCCGCTGGCCGTCTCGTTCCTCGCGGGGCAGTTCGGCTGCGGGTTCGGCGGCGCCAACGCCATCGGCAACCTCCTCGGCATGGCGATGTCGTTCCTGGGCGGCGCGTGGATCTCGCTCAGCCTCCTGGGACCGGAGGTCCAGGCCGCGGCGCGCTTCACCCCGGGCTGGTGGTACACCGACGCCCTCACCCGGGCCCGCGACCTCACCGGGTCGGCCGACCCCGGCGCCGGGATCGAGGCCGTCGCGGTCGACCTCGCCGTGGTGCTGCTCTTCGCCGTCGCGCTCTTCCTCGTGGCCCTCGTGGTGGGCAAGCTCCGCGAGCAGACCGCCGAGGCCGGCGGCAACGGGGCCGTCGAGATCGCGTAGTCAGGCACCGCGACAGGCACCGCGCCTGAAAGCGACCGAGGACGCCCTCGGTGGCTTTCAGGTGCAGGGGGCACCGGCGGGAGAAGGCGACCGACGAGGCCCCCGGCGCCCAGTCCTCTCCCTTTTTGATGAGGGGCGTTGCTGGCCCCGCACCAAACCCCTAACGTTGCCCTCCGCGCTGCCGGGGCAGACGGCACCGTCCGCCTGTCACGCCGGGAGGCACCGTGGAAGGCTCGGCGACACCCACGTTCTGCCAACTGCTCCAGCTCTCGCCCCAGGCCCTCTGGCCTGCCATCCACAGCGCCTCCGGCCGTGAGCGGGGGTGCCTCGTGGCCGCCATGGCCGTACGCTCGGTGCTGCTCGTGGCCTTTGCCGTCGCCTTCATCGGCGGCCTCGCGCCCGTCTTCGGCGCCGAGAACAGCAGCCTCCTGGTGGGCGGCTTCTGCATGCTTCTGGGCATCAAGTTCGTGCCCTTCGGCTACCGCGCCCGGGACTCCGTGGCGGCGCTCGCCGCATGCCTCTCCCTCACGGTGGCCGGCGGCATGGTGGCCCCTCTGGGCATCCCGGCGCTCTCCCTAGGCTGCAACCTGCTGTTTCTCTGGATTATCCTCGTGCTCGTGGCCCAGGACCCGCCCATGGGCAACGCCGGCACCTACGTGTTCGCCTACGTCTTCGTGAGCCAGTCGCCCGTTGCCGGCCACGCCCTCGCCATGCGCTGGGCCCTGGCCGGCCTGCTGTTCGTTGCCTGCGGAGCCGTGCTGCTCCACAGGCACGGGAGGGCGGCCGCCGACGTGTCCCTGCGCGACGCGGTCCTCCCCTTAAGCCTTTCCAGCCCGCACGCCCGCTGGCGGGCGCGCCTGGCCGCGAGCGTGGCCGCCATCCTCTTTGTGGGCGACCTGCTCGGCGTGCCCCGGAGCGTCTGGATGGGCTACGCCTGCATGTCGGTGCTTCTGCCCTTCGACCCCGAGCGGCCCACCGTGGGCTCCACCGTGCGGCGCGGCCTCGAGCGTGCGGGCGGCGTGGTGGTGGGAAGCGCCCTGTACTGGGTGCTCTCGGCCGCGGTGCCCCCTGCAGCCCACGGCCTTTTCGGGCCGGCCGCCGGCGCGTGCATGGGCTTCTCGTCGCACTACTTCTGGAACAACGTGCTCAACCGCTTCGGCGCCCTGCTTCTGGCCAGCGCCACGTTCGGCGTCGCCGGGTCGGCCGCGCTGCGCGTGGGCGAGAACCTGGCGGGCGTCGCCTTTGCGCTGGCCTGCGCCGCGCTCTGGTCGTGGGCTGAGGGGCGCAATGCGCCTCTCCTCCGTGTCTGAAAGCGATCGATGATGGGGGTTGGCAGCCTGCCGTCCTCATACGAGCCCTGGCCCCTCTCGGTATGTGGCAGTTCTGGCTAAGGCGGGAATCGAGAGGCGCCAAATGCCCGAGCAGGACAATCGTGGGGAACGCTGCGAGCCGCCTATCGTGCTGCCGTGACCACTCACCGACGGCCAACGCGAAAAGTCGCAATGTACTTTAATTTCAGAAAAAATATGCTTTATTCAAATCGTAGCCAAGGTGACCAACGGAAAGGAAAGACATATGAAACGCTCGAGCCTTTCCCATTCCCTCATGCTGCTCGTCTTTCCCCTACTGGCACTTCTCCTCCTCTCCCTTCCTCAACCAGCGATCGCTCGCACTGCCAACGACACCCTTCCTACGCCCACCAATAGGTTCGTTTCGCTTATAACAAGCTTTTTCCAGGCACCTGGAAGCACCTCGATACTCGATGCTGAGGGCAATTGCATCAACCAGAACTTCTTTATAAATCATTAAATCGAATTCAATGAAGGCAGCTATCAGTCTATGTGGGATGAGTTCAAGGAGAACTCACTCTCCATTGAGTTCGAAGGAGAGACTCCCCTCAAGCCCCTTGCCATGCTCACGCTCACACCGTCAAAGAGCTTCTACCAACTCTGCACGACCGCCAACGGATGGAAAACGGTTGAAGCCAGCATCACGCTCAAGGGCACTTACACGGTTAACGACGCCTACGGAATAATAACTGGAGCAAACAGCCCCAGCCTTTCCGTTGATTACTATTCCGTAGGCGCCAATTTTTCCGCTACCACTCAGAATGCTTCAACTTGGAAAACAATCTCATCAAATAAGAAAAGCATAACTTTTAGCAGAAAGTTCTCCGTACAAGTCTCTCAGAAGGAGAGTGGCGTTATTATCTGGACCTCAAACGCGGGGCCATATACAAAATCATTCACCTCATCTGTCTAGTGCTGCCAAACACAACAGAAAGGGGCCCGGAGCATGAAAGCCTTCGGCCCCCTGACAGAGAAGGCGACGTGTTGATGCGCCTGTAATCGGTTGAGGGTAAGCGTGAAGCGCTTACCCTCAACCGTTTTCAGGCGCAGTCGGGGGGGGTGCATCAGGGAGAGGCAGGAGGCCCCATGGCGCTGGGCGCTCCGCCCCCACGGCGGCGGTCCCGTGGATTTTGCCTGCGGGGACCGCGCGACGGCGCCGCAGGCGTGTAGAGTGTTCGAGTTGTCGGTCCGGGCCCACGCCGCCCATCGTCCAGGGGCCGCTCCCCCGCCATGGGCGGGCCTTGTGAATCGACCTGTAAGGAACCCTTTTGTCTGAAACCCAATCCAGCACCTTCGCCGAGCTCGGCCTCGGCGCCAAGGTCCTTGCCGCCGTGAAGTCCCTGGGCTACGAGAGCCCCTCCCCCGTGCAGGGGCAGGCCATCCCCGCCGTGCTCGCCGGAAAGGACGTGCTCGCCGCCGCCCAGACCGGCACCGGCAAGACCGCCGCCTTCCTGCTGCCCGTGCTCAACGACCTCCCGCACCACGGCAAGGCCAAGGGGCCGCTCTGCCTCATCGTCACCCCCACCCGCGAGCTGGCGATCCAGATCGAGGACGTGTGCCAGACGATCTGCAAGAAGACCGGCCACCGCTCCGTCACCGTGGTGGGCGGCGTCTCCTACGGGCCGCAGCGCGGCAGGCTCGCCCGCGGCTGCGACGTGCTCGTGGCCACGCCCGGGCGCCTCGTGGACCTCATGGGCACGGGCGACTGCGACCTGTCCCGGGTGACCACCCTCGTCATCGACGAGGCCGACCGCATGCTCGACATGGGCTTCCTGCCCACCGTGCGCAAGATCGTGGCCGCCTGCAGGAACCGCCGCCAGACGCTGCTCTTCTCAGCCACCCTCGACGAGGCCGCCGTGGGAGAGATCACCGACCTCGTCCACGACCCCGCCGTCATCGAGATCGCCCGCCGCGGCACGGCCGCCCAGACCATCGACCAGTTCCTGCTGCCGGTGTCGCCCGAGGTCAAGAACAAGCTCCTGGCCAAGGTGCTCGAGCGCGAGGGCCACAGCCGCGTCATCGTGTTCTGCCGCACCAAGCACCGCGCCGACGCCGCCTGCCGGCGCCTGCGCAAGGCCGGCATCGCCGCGGCGCCCATCCACGGCGACCGCAACCAGAACCAGCGCGAGCGGGCGCTCCGCGACTTCCGCAAGGGCTCCATCGAGGTGCTCGTCGCCACCGACGTGCTGGCCCGCGGCATCGACGTGCCCGACGTGGACTATGTGGTGAACTTCGACGTTCCCGGCGACCCCGAGGACTACGTCCACCGCATCGGACGCACCGGCCGCGCCGGGGAGTTTGGCTGGGCCCTCACCTTCGTGACACCCGACGACGTGGACGACATGCTGGCCACCGAGGCCCTCATGGGCCGCACCGTGCCCATGTTCGAGCGCACCAAGGGCCTGGACCTGGGCACCACCCCGGCCGAGCTGGACCCCGACCGTGTGCCGGCCAAGGTGAGGAACCTGCCCGCCTCCGGCAAGCACCGCAAGAGCCGCACCAAGGCGGCGGCCGCCAAGGCCGTGGCGCGCCAGGCGAAGGCCAGGGCGGCAGGCGACGGCGAGCCCACGCCCAAGAAGGCACGTCGCCCGCGCCGCCAGGAGGGGGCTCCGGGCGGCGGCTCGGCGGCCGACAAGGCCTCGCGGTCCGGGGAGGCGCCGGATAGGGTTGCCGGGAAGCCCGCCGGAAAGCCGCAGGACAAGGGCAACGCCGGCCGCAACGGCAAGAACGGCAAGGGCACCCAGCCCCGCGGCGGACGCCCCGGCTCCGGACACGGCAAGGGCGACGGCGCCGGGCGACGCGCCGAGGGCGACCCCAGGCACGGCAAGGGAGGCAGCCCCAAGGGCGGCCAGAACCGGCGCCGCGGCAACGGGTCCGGCAGGTCGCAGCGCCGCAGCGGTGGGTCCGCCGGCTGGCAGAGCTACGACGGCCCGCGCCCGTCCAAGCCGGCCCGCAAGAAGGGGCGCCGCCCGGGCGACCTCGGTGGCAAGGCCAGAAAGACCGGCCGCCGCTAGGGCCGGGCGCAGGGGTCGTGGGGCACCGACGACGCATGGGGGCGTCCCACACGGGGCGCCCTTTTTCTCGACCGCCCACGGGTGTGGCACCATGAAATGGACCTGAACGCCACCGCGAGCGGAGGACCCATGGACCGGCTCTCGCCCTTCTGCACCTGTTCCGACCACGACTGCCCGCACAACCCCGTCAACCACAGCCGCGGCTGCTCGCCCTGCATCGCCAAGAACATCGCCGAGCGCGAAGTGCCCAGCTGCCTCTGGAACCTCGTGGGCGCCGACGAGGGCCAGCCCTCCTACTCCATCCGCGCCTTTGCGGAGAAGGTGCTGGAGAAAGACTATCTGTAGGGGCTGCGGGGCCTAGGTGCGCTCGTCTGGGGCTGGAACTCTGCGAGTAGTGCCGGCCTTGTCCCACCACCCGGACACTTTTGTCCCGATGGTCGGGCACTTCTGTCCCACCATCAGCGGTTCAACCGCCGTCACTTTGGTCGGGCACCTTGAATGTCACACCTCTCGCCGGCAAAACCACCAAACATGTGACGTGGCGGCGACACCGAGGCCATCCGCCACCTCGTCTGTTTCTCAACCTATGGGTCCTAGACATGCCGATAAGGCCTTTGGCATGAGTTGCGAGCGGTCAGTGCCGAGAAACCCATGCCGGCGCGGTCTCCGGCATGGGTTTCTGGCATCTCTCGAGCCGGAGTCACATGCCGCAAGGGCCTTCGGCATGGACCGGCGCCCCGTCGGCCATGTGACACCCCAGGTGTCCGACCGAAGTGACGCCAAAAGTGCCCGAGTGATGGGACAGGGGCAACGGTCCCCGCAGCCTCACTCGAACCAGATCACCGGCTCCCCCGCCTTGACGGGGCCGGGCTCGCGCTTGCGCATGACCGTTCCGGCCGGCGCCTCGAGGACCACCACCATGACGGTGGGGTCGTAGCCGGCGGCGCGCACGGCGTCGACGTCCATGGTCACCACGGTCTGCCCGGCCGCCACGGCGTCGCCCTGGGCGGCCGCCAACTCGAAGCCCGCGCCCTCGAGGTCCACGGTGTCGATGCCACCGTGGACCATGACCGAGAGGTCGCCTGCCTCCACACCGAACGCGTGTCCGGTGGGGAACAGCGCCGAGAGGGTGCCGTCCACCGGCGCCGTCAACGGGCCGCCGACGGGCACGATCGCCACACCGTCGCCCATCATCTTCTGGGCGAAGACCGGGTCGGCCACCGACTCGATGGCCACGAGCTCGCCGTCGGCCGGGGAGAGGACGCGGGGCCCCTCGGACGCCCTCTGCACCTTGCCAGCCCCTTTGAACACGCGATCGAACAGTCCCATGGGTTCTTCCTCTCCCTGTCTCGACGGCCCGAGCCGCTCTCCTTTGAACTAACCGCTAACTAACTGTTGTTGAGCCGCCAGCTTGCGAAGGCGCAGACGGCGGCGAGCAGCACCACGACCACGGAGCCCGACACGTCGGCAATGGTCCCGCCGACGCCGCGCCGCCTGCGCCAGGCCGCACCCTCCGGGGCGGCCGGCCGCCACACGCGCCATAGGAGCAGCGCGAGCCCCGCCACGCCGGGGATGCTCTGCATGAGCATCTCGGCACAGAGGACGCCCACCAGGTTGCCCAGCGCGTAACCGCCGTCGCCGTCGCGGTAGTGGCGGTAGGCGATATGGACGATGTAGGCGGCGAAGGGCTGCACGCAGGCCGCCAGGAAGCTCACCATGAAGCGCGGGTCCCGCGCCATGAGGTCCCTGAGGCTGGAGACGCCCTCTGCGTCCAGGTTGAGAGACCCGGCCACGGCGAGCCCGGCAAAGGGCGCCACCACCAGCAGGATCTCGACCCCTACGAAGAAGCGCCGGGTGAGGCGCTCGCGGGAGGAGTCCGGGCGGCTGACTGGCGCCGCCCCCGCGGTCCGAGCCGCCACCGGGGCCGCGGCGGGACGGGCCTGGTCGATCCTAGTGCCACGCCGCGCCTCCCGGGCGCGGTTCTTGGATGCCATGGCGTGCCTCCTCCTCGGGCGCCGGGGCGCCGTCTCGCACGGGGCCGGCAAGCGGTCGTGCCCGCCGGCCCCCACAGTTACTGTAACCGCCGCCGGCACGCCGGCGGGCGCGGCCCTACGAAAGCTCAGGCCAGAAGTCCTTGTTGGCCTCGATGAGGTCGTCCAGGACGTCCTTCGCCACCTTGGCCGAGGGGATGGTGGCCGAGAGGGTGAGGGCCTGCCAGAGCTTCTGGTAGCTGCCCTCGG
This sequence comes from uncultured Atopobiaceae bacterium, assembly GCA_965141595.1. GTDB lineage: Bacteria > Actinomycetota > Coriobacteriia > Coriobacteriales > Atopobiaceae > Granulimonas. Next base: position 9,122 of record CBCSOI010000010.1, read on the forward strand.
CCCAGGCCTGGACCACGAGCTTCTCCACGGAGACCTGCTGCTCCATCATGCCCTTCTGGAACTGCGGAATCCGGCCCTGGCAGATCTTCTCATAGCCGTTCTTGCCCACGATGCAAGGCACCTCCACCATGGCGGTGGGGTCGAAGTTGGAGATGGCGCCGTCGTTGGGGACGATGAGCAGGAAGCGCTCGAGGGTGTTCTCGGCGAGGGCGCAGGCGAGGTCGACGATGTAGGTGGCGTGGGCATCGGCCTCGAAATCGGAGCCTACGGCCGTGCCCTTCTCGATGATCTCGCGGCAGGCGCCGAAGACCTTCCTCTCGCGGCCGTCCATGACCTCGTTGGCGCGGGTGTACTCGGGGTCGGAGGTCTCCACCACGTAGTCGGGGAACAGGTAGTACTTGAGGTAGGTGTTGGGGATGGTCTCGGGGTCGACGGCGTAGACGTCCTTGGCCTTGCCGAACGTGTGCACCCAGGACTCGTCGATGTGCTGGGCCTTGTCGCCCTCGGTCTCGAAGCCGTCCATGTAGCCGTTCTTGGCCATGTGCTCCTTGATCTGGGGCATCAGGTCGTTGCCGTCCTTGTCGAAGATCTCGGTGAACCAGCCGAAATGGTTGAGTCCGAAGTAGCTGTACTGCAGCTCGCGGCGGTCGGCGATGCCGCACATGTGGGCCATCTTGTCCATGAGGTCGATGGGCATGTCGCAGATGTTGATGATGCGGGAGTTCGGGCGCAGCATGCGGCATGCCTCGGCCACGATGGCGGCGGGATTGGAGTAGTTGAGCATCCAGGCGACGGGGCTGTACCTCTCCAGGTAGTCGAGGATCTCGAAGACGCCGCCGATGGAGCGCATGCCGTAGGCGATGCCGCCGGCGCCGCAGGTCTCCTGGCCGAGCACGCCGTGCTTGAGGGGGATCTTCTCGTCGAGCTCGCGCATGGCGTAGAGGCCGACGCGGATGTGGGCGAGGACGAAGTCCACCCCGGTGAAGGCCTCCTCGGGGTCGGTGGTGTAGGAGAAGTCGAGCTCGGGGGCGTTCTCGCGGAAGTAGATCTCGCAAGCCTTGGCCACGGTCTCCTGGCGCTCGGCGTTGTTGTCGTAGAAGACGACACGGTCCACGGGGAAGCGATCGTGCTCCTCCAGGAGCATGAGGGCGATGCCGGGGGTGAAGGTGGAGCCGCCGCCGGCGATGACGACGGAGTAGCTCTTCTTAGCCATGGTGCACATCCAATCTCGGCCACGGGTCTGGGAGGGTGGGGCGCCGCGGTGGCCTCGGGCGGCGCCCCGGGAGGGGCTGGGCGGGGTCTAGGAGTCGAGCAGGGCGTCGAAGCGGTCACGCACCTTGGGCACCTTCAGGCCGATGATCACCTGCATGGCGCGGCCGTTCTTGGCGCATCCGCTCGTGCCGATGGACTTGAAGTCCACGTCGTCGGCCACGAGGCTCTCGTCCTTGACCGTGACGCGCAGCCGGGTGACGCAGTTGGTGACGTCCTCGATGTTGTCCTTGCCGCCCAGCAGCTCGAGCACCGCTGCGGCGGTCACGGCGAAGGGGTCGTCCTGGTCCACGGAGGCGATCACGGCGTCGGTGGAGCCGTCCTTGGCGGCACGGTACTCGGCCTTGGAGCGGAACCTCACCTCCTCGTCGTCGTCCTCGCGACCGGGGGTCTTGAAGTCGAACCGGAGGATGAGGAAGCGAAAGACCGCGAACCAGACGCCGGTGAAGCACAGGCCCACGACGAGGGCCAAGAGGTAGGTCTGCCAGTGGTTGGCCATGAGGGGGATGAAGTTCAAGGAGGCCATCTCGATGAGGCCGCCCGAGAAGACGCCCACGCACCCGATGAGGTTCATGACCATGGCGAGCACCGCGGCGAGCAGCGCGTGCACCACGAAGAGCGCCGGCGCGATGAACAGGAACGTGAACTCGATGGGCTCCGTCACGCCGCAGACGATGGCGGTCAGCGTGATGGGGATGAGCAGGCCGAGCAACTCCTCGCGCTTCTCGGGCTTGGCGGTGGCGTAGAAGGCAAGCGCGATGCCTGGGCAGCCGAAGATCTTGGACCAGCTGGAGCACGTGAAGGCCGCGTAGGGGGCGAGCTCCTTGAGGGAGGCGCCGGAAGCGGCGATGCGCGGCAGGTCGGTGGCGAAGGCGGCGTAGATGCCACCGTTGACCACGGCGTTGTCGTAGTAGAACGGGCTGTAGAGCAGGTGGTGCAGGCCGAAGGGGATGAGGGCGCGCTCGAGGAACGCGAACAGGCCCACGCCCCAGATGCCCGTGGTGGCCACGAAGCCCTGGAACATGCGGATGCCGTCCTGGACGTGGGGCCACACGAGGCAGGCCAGGAAGGCCACCGGCAGCATCACGAAGAACGTGACCATGTAGACGAAGGTGGACCCCGAGAAGACGCCGAGCCACTCGGGCAGCTCGAACTCGAAGAAGCGGTTGTGGATCCAGATGATGATGCCGGAGATGGCGAGGGCGCCGATCATGCCCATGTCGAGCGTCTTGATGCTGGCGATCATGGCCAGGCCGCTCGTGTTGCCGGTCTCGAGGGAGTAGTCGACGCCGAAGAAGCCGCCCCACTGGGCGAGCATGGTGGAAACGAAGTAGTTGAACGTGAGGTAGCCGACCAGCACCTCCATGCAGCACCGGGCGTTGTGCTTCTTGGCAAGACCGATAGGCAGGGCCACGGCGAAGAGGAGCGGGAGCTGGTTGAACACGGTCCATCCGCCCTGCAGGACGACGTTCCACACGCCGTACCACATGGTGCCCTCCGCAGCCATGGGACCGAAGATGACCTCGGTGGTGAACAGCGTCCCCAACCCGATGACCACGCCGGCGAAGGCGAACAGCAGCACAGGGGTGAACATGGCCCCGCCGAACTTCTGGATCTTCTCCATCATCTCGGGCATCCCCCTTTCTCGTTTTTCGTGCGATGTCTTTTACTAGCGGCCCTCGGGCCGCCGCCTCGCACAGGCCCCGCGGCGCCACGGGGCATCACTTGTTCGTACAAGGCGTGCATTCATGGTGCACCAACTTGTTCGTATAAGTTGCCGTCTTAAGGGAAACCAAGGTGAACGGTCGTATTCTCCCGGCGAACGTTGTACGAATAAGTTAGACACGGGTGGAGTATGCTGGATGCTGAAAGTGATCGACCGTCTTCCGAGGAAGCCGCCGTGCCCAAGGCCATCTACCGACAGATCTACTCCACCCTCAGGGACGAGGTCGTGAGCGGCCACCTCCCCTACCAGTCGTTCGTGCCGTCCGAGCACGCGCTCACGGAGCGGTTCAACTGCTCGCGGAGCTCGGTGCGCCGGGCCCTGTCCCAGCTGGCGGCCGAGGGGTACGTCCAGCCCATGCAGGGCAAGGGTGTGCGCGTGATCTACAACCCGCTGCACGAGAGCCCCAGGGAGCGCGAGGACAACGGCCTCGAGACCTACCAGGAGCTGGGCGCGCGCCGGGGCTTCGTGCCCGAGACGCGCACCGTCGTGCTCGAGCAGGTGACCGCGGACGAGGAGCTCGCGCACCTCACGGGCTTCTCGCGGTCGAGCGAGCTCACGCACATCCTGCGCGTGCGCTACGCCGACGGGGTGGCCGTGGGCACCGACGAGAGCTTCTACCTCTCGTCAAGGGTGCCCGGGCTCACCCCCGCCATCGTCGACCGGTCGGTGTACCGCTACCTCGAGGAGGACCTGGGCATCAGCATCGTCACGAGCAAGCGCGTGGTGACCGTCGAGCGCACCAACGCCGTCGACGAGGCGCTCCTCGACCTGGGAGGCCTCAACGCCATGGCCGTCATGCGCTGCAACGCCTACGACGGCACCGGCATCATGATCGAGTACACGGAGACCCGACAGGTGCCCGGCTTCTTCGAGCTCTGCTTCACATCCCAGCGCAACCGGCCCGCCCGCGCGACGGTCCAGACCGGCTGACCCCGGGCCCGCGCTGACGCCCGACCGGCATGAGAAAAGCGGCCCCGCGCCGAACAGGCGCGGGGCCGCTTTGCCATTGGTGGAGGCGCGGAGAATCGAACTCCGGTCCTACATGGCCCCCTGGCGGGCATCTCCAAGCTCAGCCACCGATCGGGTCTCGAGCCGGGCTGGTACGGTGGCCCACGCACCCGGCTCCAGTCGGTTCTATCTTAGCCTGCGGCATACCGACCACGTCCGCAGGCGCATCTCCCTAAGATGACACCTTGCACGGGCCAGGAGCGAGCCCGTGCTCGGCGCGCTGGTTAGTTAAGACTAAGCAGCGAGGGCATACTGCCCAGAGAACTCAGTGTCGTCAATTGAATTTGACGGTACCCCTGTTTAACGTGGCGAGGAGACCACGGCTTGCTTCCCGCCTCAGGGCCATCCAGTCGAAACCAGTCGCCCCCTAAGGAAGAACGAGTCTAGCACAGGGCCGGACCCGCGGACGGGCTAGTCCTCCTCGACGAGCTCGAAGAGCTCGGGGCCCACGCCGCACACGGGGCAGACGTAGTCCTCGGGAAGCTCGGGCTCGTCGATGGTGACCTCGTAGCCGCACACGGTGCAGCGGAAGGTGTAGGTCTTCTTCTCATCAGCCATGGTGTCTCCTTTTTGACGTGGCAACGTGCCGGCGGGTCCGGCTTTGTCTTTAGATACCCCGCCCGGCGACCCGTAGCCGCCGGGCGGCGGAAGACCGCAAAGCTTGCCGGGTCAGCCGGCGACGTAGCTGGCGGCCTTGGGGGGCGTCTTGCCCTTGAGCGTGGTGTGGTAGTAGCTGTAGGTCATGGGCGTGGTGTCGCCCAGGTCGCGCGTCTCCACCACCTCGGCGAAGAACACCAGGTGCGTCCCGGCGTCGATGGTCTGGCGCACGGCGCAGGCGCACATGCCGCAGCAGTGGTCGGTGGTGTAGACGTCGCCGAGCTCGTCGGTGGCGCAGGAAAGGCCCTCGAACTTGTCGATGTCGGCGGAGCTGCGGAAGCCGAAGCGCCCGATGAACGGCATGTCGGCGGACTCGTCGAGCACGGTCACGGCGAAGTGGCCGCACGCGGCGATGCGACCGCACGTGACGTTGTCCTTGTTCACCGAGACGACGACCTGGATGGGCTCCGCGGTGACCTGCGTGACGGTGTTGACGAGGCAGGCGGCGGCACCCTCCTCGTTCGTGGCCGAGACGATGTACAGGCCGTACGAGTGCTTGAACATGACGGTGGGGTCCACCATGGCTCCCCCTTTCCGGGCGGGCGCGGGCCCGCCCCATCCTATAGGCGGCGGTTGCGCTCCTTGAGCGCGCGGGCGATCTCGCGGTCGGAGTCGCGCTTGGCCATGTCGGCGCGCTTGTCGTAGAGCTTCGTGCCACGCGCGAGGCCGATCCGCAGCTTCACGCGGTTGTGCTCGTCGAAGTAGAGCTCCAAGGGCACGAGGGCCACGCCCTTCACCTTGAGCTTGCCGGCCAGGTAGTCGATCTGCCGGCGGTGCAGCAGGAGCTTGCGCTTGCGGTCGGGGTCCTGACCCCAGGCGCCGGTATGGCTGTAGGGCTGGATGTGCATGCCGTGGAGCCACGCCTCGCCCCCGCGGATGAGCACGAAGGCGTCCGTGATCTGGGCGGAACGCTCGCGGAGGCTCTTGACCTCGCTGCCGGTGAGGACGATGCCCGCCTCGAACGTCTCGTCGATGAAGTACTCGTGGCGGGCGGTGCGGTTCTTGGCGAGAACCTTGATGGAGGGGCCCTTTCCCTTGCCTCCCTTGGCGGACGAGGCCATCACTTCCCCCCTTCCCCGTCGTCCGTGGAGCGGATGACGTCGATGAGCAGCGCGCAGGCCTCTGCGCCCACGAGGTCGCGGGCGCGGAGGGTGAGCGACGCCGCGAGGTTGCGGTCGCCGGCGTCCGCGGCGTCGGTGGCGCACATGAGCAGGCAGACGGCGATCTCGGCGTTGGCACCGTCGGGCAGCCCCTCGGCCTCCACGAGCTCGGCCGCCTCCTGGCGGGTCAGGACGTCGGGGTCGGCGTCCGTGCCGCGGGCCGCGTCGGCCATCTTCTCGAGGGCGGCGTCGTCCGCCGAGAGGTTCTGGGCGCTCTTCAGGCAGGCAGCGGCCGTGCGGGGGCGCCCCGTCTCCTCGAAGTGCCGGGCGAAGTTGCAGTAGGCGCGCACGAGGTGCTGCGCCTCGCTGGCGCGGGCGAACACGGAGAAGGTGAGGGCCAGCCACTCGTCGATGTCTCCCTTGATGCGGTAGAGCTCCGCGAGGTCGAGCCGGTAGCCGCAGCCCATGGGGTTCCAGCGCACGGCCTGCTTGAGCGCCTCGGCGGCGCGATCGTAGTCGCCGAGGTTGACCAGGGCGAAGGCGAGGTCGCCGTAGAGACGGTCCAGGGGCTCCCCCACCTGCTCGAGGCGCCGCGGGTCGCGCTCCACGCGCCGGTAGGCGAGGCGGTCGAAGACCGTGGGGAAGCTGAACCACTGCACCTCGTCGGTGGTGTGGCAGTTGCGGTCGACGTACTCCTCGGCGTCGGCCGCCATGGCGGTGAGCATGGGCTCCGCCTGCTCGGCCTGACCGGCCGCGAGCAGCATCTCGGCCTGCACGAGGTCGGCCGTCATCTGGCTGAGGTCCATCTAAGACTCCCGTTCTCCGTTGTGGCCGCACCCATTGTGGCACGGCTCCGCGCCGTCGTCGGCCAGGGTGAAGTCGATGCGTCCGCGGGGTACGTCCACGGCCTCCACGCGCACCGTCACCGGGTCGCCGAGGCGCCACCGGGTGCCGTCCTCCTCGCCCGTGAGGGTGAGGCGCCGCTCGTCGTAGGCGAACCACTGGTCCCCGAGGCGCCGCACGGGCACGAGGCCGTCGGCGCCGGTGCCGTCCAAGGTCACGAAGAGCCCGAACCGCTCGCAGCCGCTCACGACGCCGCGTTCCACCGAGCCGACACGGTCCGCGTAGAACTCCGCCATCTTGATGGCCTGCGACTCGTGCTCGGCCGCGGCGGCACGGCGCTCGCCGTCGGAGCAGTCGCGGCACCGCTGGGGCAGCAGGCGCTCGGCGGCGCGCCACTCCCTTGTGGAGAGGCGCCCGCGTGCGAGGGCCTTGAGGGCGCGGTGCACGAGGATGTCGGGATAGCGGCGGATGGGGCTCGTGAAATGGCAGTAGGCCTTGGCGCCGAGGGCGTAGTGGCCGTCGTTGCGCGGCAGGTAGATGGCCCGCTTCATGGCCCGGAGCAGCAGCGTCGAGACGAGCGTCTCGGCCACGGTGCCCGCGGCGCGCTCGAGGACGCCCTCGATGGCGAAGGGGTCGCCCGCGGACACGGCCGCCGCCTGCGCGGCGTCCACGAGGTCGAACTCCTTGAGCACCGGCACCACGCGCGCGAGGTCCTCCGGGGAGGGCTGCTCGTGCACGCGGAAGGCCGTCGCCACCGAGCGTCCGGCCAGCTCGGCCGCCACGGTCTCGTTGGCAAGGAGCATTGCCTCCTCCACGAGCTCCGTCGCCGCGGTGGGGCGGCGCACGGTGACGCCCACGGGGCGCCCGTCGGCGCCCACGGTCACCTTCGACTCCCTCGAGGCGAAGTCGATGGCGCCGCGACGGTGCCGGAGCACCCTGCGCTTGTAGGCCACC
>CBCSOI010000011.1:0-15503 GCA_965141595.1 uncultured Atopobiaceae bacterium
GACATCATCCACCGCGACATCAAGCCGCAGAACATCATGGTGCAGCCCGACGGCACCATCAAGGTCATGGACTTCGGCATCGCCCGGGCCAAGAACAGCCACCTCACGGCCGACAACTCCGTGCTCGGCACGGCTCACTACGTCTCGCCCGAGCAGACCCAGGGCAAGCCCCTCGGCCCCACCTCGGACATCTACAGCCTCGGCATCGTCATGTACGAGGCCAGCTGCGGCAAGGTGCCCTTCGACGGCGACGACGCCATCTCGGTGGCCCTCAAGCAGGTGAACGAGCAGCCCGTGCCGCCCTCGCAGGTCAACCCCAACGTGGACCCGCAGCTCGAGGCCATCATCATGAAGTGCCTCATGAAGGACCCGCAGGCGCGCTTCCAGACCGCCGACGAGCTCCGCCGCGCCCTCACCGACTACCTGGCGGGCCGCGTGGTCTCGGTGTCCAACAACGCCACCACCATGATCCCCGCGGGTCCCACCAGCCGCATGAACCGCGCCGGCGGCACCCAGCAGATGAACCGCGTCTCCAGCCCCGCCGGCTCCACCCGCGTCGCCGCCAAGGTGGACAGCGACGACGAGGACGACGAGCCCTCGCGCGGCACCGGCAGGAAGGTGGGCATCGTCGTCGGCGTGATCGCCGCCCTCGCCCTCATCGGCGCCATCGTGTACTTCGCCCTTGGCAGCCAGAACACCACCCAGTCGGTGCCCAACTACATCTCCATGACCCAGGACGCCGCCGTGGCGGCCATCGAGCAGACCGACTTCTTCCAGGTGGGCTCGGTGACCCAGGAGTACAGCGACACCGCCGAGGAGGGCACGGTCATCGACCAGGACCCGCAGTCCGGCACCCTCCAGGAGCGAGGCACCAAGATCAACCTCACCGTGTCCAAGGGCAAGAAGCCGGCCCAGGAGGTGACGGTGCCGTCCCTCGCCAACATGACCCCCGACCAGGCCCAGGACGCCCTCTCCAAGCTCGGACTCGTTGCCAAGGCGGGCGACTCCGTGTTCAGCGACTCCGTGGAGAGCGGCCTCGTGGTGAGCCAGTCCCCTGCCGCCGGCAGCACCGCCAAGGAGGGCGACACGGTCACCTACAGCCTGTCCAAGGGCAAGGACTCCAAGTCGGTGCCCGACGTGCGCGGCTACTCCGAGTCCAGCGCCACCTCCACCCTGCAGAACGCGGGCTTCGCCGTGTCGGTGGGCAACTCGGTCTACAGCGACACCGTGGACGAGGGCTGCGTGGTCTCGTACACCCCCGATGGCGAGCAGCCCGGCGGCACCACCATCTCGCTCACCATCAGCAAGGGCCCCAAGCCCGCCCCACAGCAGCCCACCACCCCCACCACGCCCTCCAACGGCGGTAACTCGGGTGGCAACTCCGGGAACCAGGGCGGCGACACCGGCAGTGAGGGTGGCGACTCCGGCAACCAGGGTGGCGACACCGGCAGCGAGGGTGGCGACACCGGCTCCGACACCGGCACGCATTAGCCCCCTCCGACATCGTAGGGAGACCCGAAGGGGCCCGTGCATCCGACGGTGCACGGGCCCCTTCTCATCCCTCATCCGCCACCCTGCCCCATTGGTCGGGCTCTTTCGCTGTCACTTTGATCGGACACTTCCGCTGTCACACCACCCGGGCACGTCCGCCCCACGCACCTGAACGCGTCCGAGGGCGACTCCCTCCCCACCTGAACACGATTGAGGGCGGATTTGGCATCCCTGAACGCGGTTGAGGGCGGATTCCGGCCCGTTCGGCAGCCCGGAGTCGCCCTCAACCGCGTTCAGGTGCCGATAAGCCGAGGGAGGGGCCGCCGAGAGGGGCAGCCCGACAGCAAAAAGGCCGGGCCACCAGCGGTGGTCCCGGCCTGAGGAAATCGTGGTGCGCCTGGGCGGATTCGAACCGTCGACACCCGCTTTAGGAGAGCGGTGCTCTATCCCCTGAGCTACAGGCGCGTCGTGCGAATGACATTCTATCCTACTTCGTGCCCCGCTTGCGCTGCTCGCGAGCCAGACGTGCCTCCTCCTCGCGACGGAAGTCGTCGTCGACGATCTGCTGCATGCGCTTCTCGGTCATGCCGGCGACGGTGGCCTCGATCTTGCGGCGGATGGGGCGCACCTTCACCCAGTCGAAGATGAAGCCACCGATGATGCAGACGTACGCCAAGATGATGCAGACCATGGCGGCCATGCCCATGGGGGTACCGGGGTCGCTGGAGGCGCCAGGGACGATGAACATGCAGATCCAGGAGACGGCCGTGAAGGCGAGGCCGGCGCCCAGGAGGATCCACCACAGGCGGCGCAGGCCGGCGTAGGCGGGGTCCTGGCGCTGCAGGATGTTGCAGACCACCGTCACGCGGTCGCGCTCGTCGCGCTCGCGGCGCTTGAGCTCCCGCTTCTCCTCCTTGGTGAGGGTGGCGGGGTTGGCCTTGGAGCGGGCCTTGGAGCGGCGCTCCACGGTCTGCACCGTGAAGCCGGCCTGCGACACCGGCTTGGCCCGGGAGGCGCCCTTGCGCGTCATGCCCGAGACGCCGTCGGTACGCTGCTTCTGGGACCGGTCGTTGTTGGGGTTACGCTGAGACATGCTGCTCCTTTGCGGGAACGAACGGCTCCCCGCAGACGATCTCGTATGCCTCCTGGTACCGCGCGGCCGTTCCCTCGACCACGTCGGCCGGGAGATGGGGCGGCTCCCCCTCCATGTCCCAGTTGGCCCGCAGCCAGTCACGCACGTACTGCTTGTCGTAGCTGGGCTGGACCTCGCCCTCCACGTAGGTGGAGGCGGGCCAGAAGCGGCTGGAGTCGGGGGTGAGGCACTCGTCGATAAGGACGATCTCGCCGTCGATGAGTCCGAACTCGAATTTTGTATCGGCGATGATGATACCGCGCTCGGCGGCATACTCGGAAGCCGCCTTGTACAGGGCTGTGGAGAGGCTGCGCAGACGCTCCGCCACCTCGGGACCCACGATCTCGGCGCAGCGCTCGAACGAGATGTTCTCGTCATGGTCGCCCAGCTCGGCCTTGGTGGAGGGGGTGAAGATGGGCTCGGGCAGCTTGGAGGCCTCCTGGAGGCCGTCGGGCAGCGCGATGCCGCACACGGTGCCGTCCTCGTCGTAGGTCTTCTTGCCGGACCCGGTGAGGTAGCCGCGCACGATGCACTCCACGGGCAGCGGCTGGGCCTTCCTCACGAGCATGGCACGCCCGTCGAGGTAGTCGGCCCACTGGGAGAACTCCTCGGGGAAGTCCGCCACGTCCATGGACACCAGGTGGTTGGGCACGAGGTCGGCGAAGCGGTCGAACCAGAACGCCGAGATGCGGGTGAGGACCTCGCCCTTGGTGGGGATCTCGTCGGGCAGCACGAAGTCGTAGGCGCTGATGCGGTCGCTCGCCACCATGAGGAGGTTGTCGCCGCAGTCGTAGATGTCGCGGACCTTGCCCGAGCTGTCCGGTCGCCTGTCCATGGTCTCCATATGGGTCCTCTCCCCCGTCCGTGGGCGTCGGCGCCCCTCTCTCCGGGCGCACTGACCCCTCATTGTAGAGGAACCCTAATGCGTCGACCCCAGGCCGAGGACGCGGTGGGAGGGCTGCTCGGCGGGGATGTGGACGATGAACACAGTGCCCTGCCCGAGCTCCGACTTCACCTCCACGAAGCCGTTGTGCTTGGAGACGATCTCCTTCACGAGGGAGAGGCCCACGCCGAGGCCGCCGCTCACGCGCTCGCGGCTGGCGTCAGAGCGCCAGAAGCGCGAGAAGACGCGGGGCAGGTCCTCCTCGGCGATGCCGATGCCGGTGTCGGCCACCGAGATGACCACGTCGGGGCCCTCGCGCCCCACGGACACGACCACGTGGCCGCCCTCGGGCGTGTAGCGCATGGCGTTGCTCATGAGGTTGATGACGGCCTGCTTGATCATGTCGGGGTCCGCCGCGCAGCGCAGCTCGTCGGAGGGGGCGCGGCCGATGTAGGTGAGCTCGAGCCCCTGGTCGCGGAACAGGCCCTCCTGGCCCTCCACGATGCCGCCCACCAGGGCGCCGATGTCGCAGGTCTCCAACTTGACGGCCGTGGTGCCGTTCTCGATGCGCGAGAGGCGCAGCATGGCGTCCACGAGACGCGAGAGGCGGCGCACCTCGCTGGCGACGAGGGCCAGGTGCTCGTCGTCGGCCGGCAGCACGCCGTCCTGCATGGCCTCCACGTTCACGAGCTTGCCCATGACGGGGGCGGGCTGCCCGTGGTCCTCGTCGGAGGTGAGGCGGTGCTCCATCTTGAGGTCGCGCTCGAGGCTCGTGGCCATGTCGTCGAAGGTCTCCCCCAGCCGGCCGATCTCGTCCTCGCCGTCCACGTGGCAGCGGGCCGTGAGGTCGCCGTTGCGCAGGGCCTTGGCGGCCTGCGCGATGCGGCGGATGGGCTTGGAGAGGGATCGCGAGATGAACACGCCCATGATGCAGGCCAGGAGCATGGCGGCACAGGCCGCGGCGGCGATGGCCCCGTAGGAGTTCTTGCGGAACGCGGCGTCGGACTTGGTGAGCAGGGCGTCGGAACCGAACGCCCACACGCGCACGGTGCCCACGCGCTGGCCGCCCGCCTGCACGGGGGCCGTGACGGCCGACTCCGGCGCGGCGGGGGCGAGCGACACCGAGGGCGCGCCGTCCTCGCCGGTGTCGGCCGAGGCGGGCCACGTGTCGTCGTAGATGATCGTGCCGTTGGCGTTGAGGACCTGGATGCCCACGTCGGACACCTGGGCGCTCGCGGCGCTCACCACCTGGTTGGTGGAGGCGCCCCACCCGCCGGCTGCCTCGTAGGCGCGGGCGAGCATGGTAGCCGTGTTGGACGCCATGCGCTCCATGTTGTCGCGGGTGTAGCTCTGGAACTGCCCCTCCCACACCACGCCGAGCACCGCCACGAGCAGGGCGGCCGTCATGATCGCCGTGAGGGCGAACGACAGGATGAGCCGGCTCGAGAAGCTCGGCACACGCCCGACGTCCGCCCTGCCGGTCTGCCATGCGGCGCCCTGACCCTCGGCGTGCTCCTGCGCGTCTTGGCCCTCGTGGGCGGTGCTGTGGGAGTCGGCGCGGGCCATGGGCTACTTCTGCTCCTCCGCCGGCTTCTCCGGGGCCTCGAAGCGGTAGCCCACACCGTGCACGGTGTAGAGCCACTTGGGGTTGCGGGGGTCGTCGCCCAGCTTGGCGCGGAGGTTCTTCACGTGGGAGTCGATGGTGCGCTCGTAGCCCTCGAAGTCGTAGCCGAGGACCTTCTCCACGAGCTCCATGCGGGTGTACACACGGCCGGGGTAGCGGGCCAGGGTGGTGAGGAGCTTGAACTCGGAGGCCGTGAGGTCGACCTCCTTGCCCTCCACCATCACCTTGTGGCCGGAGATGTCGATGACCAGGTCGCCGAAGTCCAGGACCTCGATCTGGGGCTCGGCCTCCACGCGGGCGCGGCGCAGCAGGGCGCGGACGCGGGCCACGAGCTCGCGGGGCGAGAAGGGCTTGATGAGGTAGTCGTCGGCGCCGAGCTCGAGGCCGATGATGCGGTCCTCGACCTCGCCCTTGGCGGTGAGCATGATGATGGGCACGTCGGAGGTGTCGCGGATGGCGCGGCACACGCGCTCGCCGGACAGCTTGGGCAGCATGAGGTCGAGGATGATGAGGTCGAAGGTGTGCTTCTCGAACTCCTCCACGGCCGACTGGCCGTCGCCCACGGAACGCACCCAGTAACCCTCGCGCTCCAGGTACGCCTGCACGGCGTCGCGGATTACCTTCTCGTCCTCAACCAACAGAATGCGCTTGGCGTCTGAAGCCATGGAGGGCCCCCTTGCTCGCAAAAACCGGTGCAACGGCCCGGTGTCGCGGGCCGTTCCATATAACTGAACAAATATCAGTCTACCCCAGCCAAGGGACTTCCATCCAAAGGGGGGCACGGGTGACAAGGGTGAAAGGGGCCGGCCTCTAGGCCACGGAGAAGGCCCGGACCGACACCGCGGAGGGGTAGCCGGTGGTGGGGTCCTTGACGGTGCAGAACGTGACGAAGGTGTCGCACGTGCCCACGCGGGCCGGGTACTCGCCGTAGTCGACGGCGCGGTCCTCGGCGGCCAGGGTGCCGTAGGTGGAGTCGGCGAGGTCCGCCACCACGTAGCTGGCCCGCACCTTCACCACGACGACGTCGCCCTTGCCGGCAGGCGCCGCCAGGGGCTCGCGGGCCACGGAGACGAACGTGCCGTCCTTCTGCGACACATAGGTGCCCATCTTGCCCAGCTGGCCGCCCGACTGGTAGTTGGCCTCGATCTGGAAGACGAAGCGCTCCCCCATGCGCACGGCCGAGAAGGGCCTGACGGTCTGGGGCAGCACGAGCTGGTCCACCTGCTTGGAGAGGTCGGACGCCAGGTCGTAGGCGGTGATGCCGTAGTAGACGCCCTCGTCCTCGCGCACGCGGGGCACCAGGGTGACCACACCGTCGGAGACGGTGGGCTCGCAGGCGAAGCGGCCGTGGGAGGTCACCGCGACGGACCCCTTAGACTGGCCGGTGCGCCAGATGTGGCAGGTGGAGTCCTGGGTGGACTGCGACCCGGAGGCCACGGGCATGACGAGCCACACGACGGCGTCACCGGAGCACGCCACCAGCGGGGGCTCCCACTCGGTGTCGGCCGAGTAGAGCTCCACGGGCTCGCCGGTGAGCGCGCCGCCCGAGAAGGCCGAGCCGTAGAGGGTCCAGGAGCCCGAGACGGTGTCGAGCTCCACCCATGCATAGACAGAGTCCGAGCATCGGGCCTCGTAGACCACGTAGGTGGCGCCCTGGGTGCGGGGCCGCTCCACCACGGTCTGGGCCGTACCGGAGGCCAGCGAGAACGCGCCGGCGCTCACGGGCGGGTTGGCGTTCTCGCCGGTGAGCGTGCAGGCGATCCACTGCCCCTCCGACGGCGTGAGCACGGTGCCCAGGGGCAGCGTCCACGTGCCGGTCTGGGTGAGGCCGGGGGCGGCGTCGGCGGCGGTATAGGAGTCGAGCACGCTCGTGGCCGAACCCTCGTCGACCACCACGGGGTCGGGCGCCTGGGTGTCGGCCTGACCCTTGGACGAGCAGCCCTGGATGGAGCTCAGGGCCGAGCCGAGGACCGCCACGGCGCCGATGCCCGCGGCGCCCTTGACGAGGGTGCGGCGGTCGATGCCGGGGCGGCCGGCGCCCTCGGGGCGCGGCACGGCGTAACCGGCAGCCGTGCGTATGGCGGCGGGCCGGGTCTTGGGGTTCTTTGGCTTGGTGCGGCCGGGTGCGGCCGGGCGGGGCCGGCTGGCAGCCGGGCGGGCGCCGCCGCGGACCGTGGCGCGACCCGAGGGCCTGGGGCCGCGGGGGTCGGCGCTGCCGGCGGCCCGGCGCGGCGTGGGCCGGCGCTGGGTCGATGCCATGGGCTACACCTCCGCCTGGGCTGCCCGGAGGGCGCGGGTGAGCTGGTCGGCGCAGGAGGTGGGCCGGCGGCCGCAGGTGTTGCCCTCGAGGAGCCCCACGATCTCGTCGACCGGGCGGCCGGCGCACAGGGTGCCGATGGCCTTGAGGTTGCCGTCGCAGCCGCCCTCGAAGGACACGGAACGCAGGGTGCGGCCGTCGTCCTCGAGCTCAATATGGATCGCGCGGGAGCAGACCCCGCGCGGCACAAAGTCATGGGTGGTCATGAAGCTAAAACCCTTTCGTCAGGGGAGAAGTATACGACGGTCGGGGGTTTTCAGCTTATATGCACAGACCCTGCGCAGGGTTGCCACGGCATTATCACGGGACGGGGTTTCGCCTCATGGCCCCGTCGTTGGGAGGGCTTAGGGGCGCTCCTTGAGGGTTGGGGCTTTGCGAGTACCGCTCGGCTTTGTCCCAATGGTCGGGCACTTTTGTCCCAGCACTCGGGCTCTTTCGCTGTCACTTTGGTCGGGCACTTTTGCTGTCACACACGCTCGAGCAGTACCGACGGGCGCTCCCCTGGCTCAGGGCGAAGAGCGCCGAGTGAGCCGCCCTTGTCGGCACGGCCGGAGACTGTCTATCGAGAAATGAAGGGGCGATAGGTGGGCCGGGCGCCTCTGTGACGACACGACCGCCCCGACTGCGCCATCGCGCGTCTTTACCGAGAAACCTCACCACAGCGGCGCTCTCTACCGTCCCGGCGGTTTCCTGTGCCGTGGCGGTGCGCCAGAGCCGATATCGCACCCCCACGGCGCGACTGGGGCGACCCCCGTGACGGGAGCGCCCGACTCCCCACCCCTTCGAGCGGCCTTGGGCATGCCAAAAGCCCCTTTGGCATGGGTTTTCCAGCCAAGAAACGACAAAACCCATGCCGGAGACCCCCGCGGCATGGGTATTTCGGTGCCAGACCCCTCAAACCCATGCCGAAGGCCCCTCCGGCATGGGTAGAGATTATCAATAAAGGACTAGATTGTGCGACAGGTGGACCAGGCCACCTGTCGCACCGATGACGAGCCCCTACAGCGCCATCAGGTTCTCGATCGCCTGGATGTACACGGCCAGGGCCTCGCGCAGGGACTCCTCGCCCACCGCCTCGTTGGGGCCGTGCATGGAGCCGGCCCACGCGGGCTTGTCGGGGTCGTCGCCCTCCGGGCCGAAGGACACCGCGTTGGCGAAGTGCCGCGCGTAGGTGCCGCCACCCATGGTGAAGGCGTCGCCCTCCCGACCGGTCACGCCCTCGTAGGCGTCGATCAGGGCGCGCACCTGCGGGGAGTCCGGCTCGATGTAGGAGGGCTCCATGACGTGGGGCTCGGCCATACGCATGCCGTGCTCCTCGGCGAAGCGGAAGAGGACCGCGTGCAGGTGCTCGGAGGTCGTCGACGTCGGGAAGCGGATGTCCACGGTCTGGGTGAAGCGTCCGTCCACGGTACGGGCCACGCCGCCCACCATGGTGAGGGGGCCGAACTTGTCGTCTGCGGAGTCGAGGCCCACGGAGGAGCCGTCGGTCGATCCGAGCAGCCCCTGCATGAACGAGATATAGCCGCCCTGGGTGCGCCCGTCGTACAGGCCGTTGTCCGCGATGTAGCCGATGAGCAGGCCGATGGCGTTGACCGTGCCGTCGGGAAGCGAGGCGTGGCCGCCCACGCCGGTCGCCGCCACCTCGGCCAGGCCGTTGCCGAGGTCGCGGACCTCGATGCCGTCGGCCGCGGGCAGGGCCGACGCCGACGCCTCCACCACGGCCGTGGCGGTGCCGGGCACGGCGTTGGCGACGGTGCCGCCGTTCACCGAGACGAGCGGCGCCCCGGCCACGGGGCCCGAGAGGAACGTGGCCCTGAGGTGGCCCTTCTCGCCGCAGCCGACGCAGAACTCGGCATCGGGCGTGAACAGGAACCACGGCTCGCCCTCGCGCTCGAGATAGGCGGCCACGTCCTTCATGCCGGTCTCCTCGTTGACGCCCACGATGCAGCGCAGCGTGCGGGGCAGCGGCCTGCCGGCGCGGCGGAAGTACTCGGCGGCCCAGAGCGTGAGCACGAAGGGGCCCTTGTCGTCCACGACGCCGCGCCCCACGAGGTAGCCGTCGCGCTCGCGCAGCTCGAAGGGGTTGGAGTCCCAGCCGGGGCCGGCGGGCACCACGTCCACGTGGGCGATGGTGGCCAGCACGTCGTCGCCGGTGCCGGGGAGGTCGGCGTAGGCGATGCGCCCGTCGATGTCGCAGGTCTCGAGACCGTGACGCCGGGCCTGGTCGAGCGCCTCGTCCATCGCCGCGCGGGGGCCGGGGCCCCAGGGCGCGCCCGGGGCCGCCGCGGCGAGGTCCTCCACGGAGTCCACCGCCACCAGGGCCGCGATGTCCTTCTTGACGCTCGGCCACACCTCGTCGACGAACTCCGAGATCTCCTTCGAAACAGCCATGTCCGCTTCCTCTCGCCGGGGTTCCATGGGGGTCTACGTGCCCATTGAGCCCCACGCTGAAACACGGGGACCGTCAACGGCAGGCCTCATCGCTAGTCGAAGGAGAGCTCCCCCAGGCGGTCGAAGACGGCGTCCACGCGGGTGAGGAAGGAGCGCGGGTCGAAGATGGCGTCGAGCGCCTCCTCGGAGAGGGAGACCCGCGGGTCGGCGGCGAGCTTCTCGCGGAAGGTGGTGCCGGCCTCGCCAGCCTGGATCTCGCGCCAGGTGGCCATGGCGTTCTCCTGCACCACGGCATAGGCCTCCTCGCGGCTCAGGCCCTCGTCCACCAGGGCGAGCAGCACCTTGGACGAGAAGATGAGGCCGCGGGTCTTGTTGAGGTTGGAGAGCATCTGGGCCGGGTAGAGCACGAGGCCGTCCACGATGCGGATGAGGCAGTGGAGCATGTGGTCGAGGGCGATGAAGGAATCGGCCATGGCCACGCGCTCGGCCGAGGAGTGCGAGATGTCGCGCTCGTGCCAGAGGGCCACGTTGTCGAAGGCCACCTGGGCGTTGGCCTTCACCACGCGGGCCAGGCCGCAGACCTTCTCGGCGGTGATGGGGTTGCGCTTGTGGGGCATGGCCGAGCTGCCCTTCTGGCCGGCACGGAAGGGCTCCTCTGCCTCGAGGGTGTCGGTCTTCTGCAGGTTGCGGATCTCGGTGGCGATGCGCTCGCAGGTGGCCGCCGTCGTGGCGAGGACGCCGGCGAGGTAGGCGTGGTGGTCGCGGCTGATCACCTGGGTGGACAGCGGGTCGGCGTCCAGGCCCAGGTGCTCGCAGACGTAGGCCTCCACGGCCGGGTCGATGGAGGAGTAGGTTCCCACCGCGCCGCTGATGGCGCCGCAGGCCACGTTGGCGCGGGCGTCCTCGAGGCGCCGGAGGTCGCGGTACAGCTCCCAGGCCCAGCTGCCGAACTTCATGCCGAAGGTCATGGGCTCGGCGTGGATGCCGTGGGTGCGGCCCACGCAGAGGGTGTCGCGCTCCTCGAAGGCACGGCGCAGGCAGATGGAGCCCAGGCGGCGCACGTCGTCGACGATGATGTCGGTGGCCTGCACAAGCTGTAGGCAGAGGGCGGTGTCGCCCAGGTCGGAGCTGGTCATGCCGTAGTGCACGTGGCGGCTGGGTTTGGGCTCGCCCTCGGGGACCTCGGCGTCGATGTGCTCGCCCATGTCGGTGAGGAAGGCGATGACGTCGTGGTTGGTGACGGCCTCGATGGCGTCCACCTCGTCGACGTCGAAGCCCGCGTGGGCGCGGATCCAGGCGGCCTCCTCCTTGGTGATGCCCGACTCACCCAGCTCGGCGTGGGCCTCGCACGCCAGCACCTCGATCTCCTGCCAGATGGCGTACTTGTTCTCGAGGGAGAAGATGTGGCCCATCTCGGGGCGGGTGTAGCGTTCGATCATGGGGTCGTCCTTTCCGGGTGGCGGCGGCAGGCTGTTATCTGGGGACGATTCTACCGGCTGAACCGCGGCTGTGCGGACTCACGGGGCGACGGGGCGCGGTGTATTCTTGTGCGGACCTCGGGAAGGGGGCCCATGGGCCACGACGACATGAACGGCGCCATCGCGCGCCCCGGGCGCAGGCCCATTCTCAACGCGGGCATAGCGCTCTGCGCGGCGGTCGTGGTGAGCCTCGTCGTGCTCACCTGCGCCCTGGCCGACCCGGCCGCGACGGCGGGCGAGGCCTCGGTCTGCTCCCTCGCCTGCATGGTGGTCGCCTACGCCGTCCCCTGCGTCGCCGGCATGGTGGTGGTCATCATGCGCGACATCTGCGTGCCCCGGCGCCTCCGCTACGCCATGGCCGCGGCGTCCTTCGGGTTCCTGTGCTTCCTCGCGGCCTTCCCCATCATGGGCGTCATCGCACTGCCCGGCACCGAGACCGCACAGCAGCTCGACGCCTTCTCCAGCGACATCGTGCGGCGCGGCGCGTGGTTCATCGTGCTCCTCGGCCTCGCCATGGGCTTCGCCATGCCCGTGAGCACCGGCGCCAAGGCCGGCAGGGTTCCGCAGGCGCCGCGGAGGAGGCTCGTGCAGGTGGCGCTTCTCTGCCTGCTGTGGATGGCCCTCTCGTTCCAGCTGGCCTTCGCCGTGATGGCCACCAACGCAGGGATCCTGGCCATGGGCCCGGCGGTGACCTTCGTCGCACGCTCCACCTGCGTCCCGTTCAGCGCCTTCCTCGTGGCGGCGCTCGCGGTGTCGTGGCTCTGGGGCATGGCCACCTTCGACTACCCCACGTGGCTCCCCAAGCTCCTACTCTGGGTGCCGCTGGCCGTGATGGCAGCGTTCTTCGCCTCGGACTTCCTCGACGTGGCCCAGCTCCACGCGGCCCTGAGCATCGACTTCAACGAGTACCGCATCTCGGAGGTCGGCATCGTGTACACCACGATCCTCGGGATCCTCTTCGGTATCGGCCTCTCGGCTGTGGACGACTAGGTCACTCCCCCGAGGGGAGCAGCCCCCTGAAACCGAAGAGCCGCTGCCGCAGCGTGGCCGACTTGATGCGGCCCAGGGTCTCCGTGGCCGAGTTGGCCCGCACCAGGGCGTCACGCAGGGCTGCGGAAGCCTCGCGGGCCTCGTCCCGCTCCTTCTCGATGGAGGCGTTCTGGGCCTCGAGCAGCGACGTGAGCTGAGCTATCTGGGCGTCTTTGGCAACGAGCTGCTCTTTGAGGCCCTCGATGCGCGCCTCGTAAGCACGGCGGCTGTCCTCGATCCATGAACGGTAGACCTCGGCCGTCTCGCTCTCGCGCGGCGCGACGTCCGCCGCGGGTGCCGGCTGGGCATCCTCTGCCTTGGACGGTTGGGGCTCGGCACGCTTCATCAGGGTGTCCGCGATGAGGGAGGCGGCATAGTCGTCGATGTCGAGCATGCCGCGCTCACCCTTCTTGACCACGTGCTCGCCGCGCAGGCCCAGGCTGTCGATGGTGCGGATGACCGTCATCTTGGAGACGTTGCAGCGGGTTGCGAGTTCTTTGAGGGTGGCCACGGGGCTTGCTCCTTTTAGGGCGCGACGAACGTGACGGTCATTGTATCACCGCCGGCCCACCGTATCCCAACGCAGTTAAGGTGTGTTACCCACCATCTCCGTGCGACGGCATCCTGTGGCGAAAGTGACCGGAGGCCGAATCCGACCACACCCGTAACGCACTGTACCTGAACGAGATATGCATTCCATAACGCCCATATCTATCTGCTGTTATCCGTATAAACTTAAAGGCACCGTCCCGCGGGACGGTGCCTTTTTCTAGACGGTTGTGGCACGAGACCGTACCTGTAACGCCATAACATCAACTCTAAATCTTATAGATACGTTCATCGGTTGCCTCATCGGGGCGATATGGGGTCACCGCGGGGCCGCGCCCGAGGCCGTCAGCGACCCGCCACGAGGCGCCGTCCCTCCATCGCACGCACCGTCGTGCCACGGGACGAGAAGAACCGCTCCAGCCACGGCCCCACAGGCTCGGGACCGGAGTCGAGGGACTCGTCCCAGGAGAGGGACTGGGCCCCGCAGGCATCGTGGAGGTGCACCGAGCCGGAGAAGCCGGCCTCGGCGAGGGCGCGGTTGCAATCGGCGACGTCGAACGTGGTGATGACGGCCATGGTCACTCCTCCCCCGCCGGACGCTCCAGGACCACGCGGTAGCCCCAGGTGCGGTCGCTCCCCTGCATATAGGCCACGCGCTCACTCAGCATGGGGATCACCTGCACGAGGCGCCAGCCGTCCCGCGCCTCCTCGGCTACGACCTCCATGCAGCGGTCCAGGGCGACGCAGGCGCCGTCGCTGTCGCGCAGCTCCTTGGGAAGCAGCCCCTGGCCCACGTTCTCGGCCAGGAAGTCGCGGAACAACACGTCGCGGTGGCGGTACTCGAACCGTGCCATACGAACCTCCGTCCCTCATCATTCCATGGAGTGTCCACGATTCTATATAAAGGAACGCCCCCACCCGCCGGGTGTCGGCGGGTGGGGGCATCGATGCCTCTGGTGGGCCCTGTGGGGTTCGAACCCACGACCTTGAGATTAAAAGTCTCCTGCTCTGCCAGCTGAGCTAAAGGCCCGTGAACGCACGCGTTGCGCGCGGTGTGTGCAATCTTACCCTACTCCCACGCCCACTGGCCATGGATGAACACCGGGACCTCCTCGCCCTTGGCGGTGATGCCCGTGATGTCGAGGTCGTCGGTGCCGATCATGAAATCCACGTGCTGGGCGCTCTGGTTGACGCCGGAGGCCTCGAGCTCCGTGGGCGAGAGGTCGTAACCGCCCTCGTAGCACTCGGGGAAGCCCATGCCCAGCGCCAGGTGGCACGAGGCGTTCTCGTCGTACAGGGTGTTGTAGAAGAGCAGCCCGCTCTCGCGGATGGGCGTGTTCTTGGAGATGAGCGCGCACTCCCCCAGACGGGCCGCCCCCTCGTCGGTGGCGAGGATGTGCTCCAGGACGTCCGCGCCCTCGGCGGCGCCGAAGTCGATCACGCGACCGCCCTCGAAGCGGAACCAGAAGTCGCGCACCACGCTGCCGTTGTGGACGAGCGGCAGGGCCGAGTGGACGACGCCGTCGGCGCGGTTGCGATCGGGGGTGGTGAAGACCTCCTCAGTGGGGATGTTGGGAAAGAAGCGCACCCCTCCCTGGGTCTCGGCGGCGCCGCCGTCCCAGATGTGGCGTGGCGAGAGGCCGACCACAAGGTCGGTGCCGCTGCTCTCGCTCACGTAGTGGAGGGCGTCGAAGTGGCGGCGGTTGAGCGACCGCTTGTTCTTCTCGAGCGTGGCGTTGTGGGTCTCCCAGGCACTCTGGGGGTCGTCGGTGACGCGGGCCACCGACAGGATGGCGTCCCACAGCTCGACGACCGCGGCGCGGGGGCCGAGCTCGGGGAAGACCTTCTGTGCCCAGGCGCGGGTGGGCACGCCGCCGATGCACCAGGCGTTGAGGCCGAAGTCCAGGCCGTGGCGCCACACGTCGCACTGGGTGTTGGAGGCCTTGCGGCGGGCCGCCACCTTGGCCTGGTCGACGCCGGCCATGCCGTCGGGGTCGTCGCCGTCCAGCCACAGGAAGGCCGCGCCCTGCTCGGCGAGGCCGTTCATCTGCCTGACGCGCCACTCGGGCACATGCTCGAACCACTCCTTGGGCACGTTCTCGTACTCCATGCGGGTGACGGCCTCGTCGCTCCACACAACGGTGACGTGGCCGGCACCCTCGGCGTAACCGGCCGCGACGACGTCGCGCACGAAGGCGATGGCCTCGACGGGCGCCTCCACCACGAGCTCCTGGCCCTCGGTGAGGCCGAGGCCCTCGCGCACCAGCAGGTGCGCGTACTTCTTGAGACGGGGTGCGAGCGCCCCCATCTGGATGTCGAACTCCTCGTCGGTAAGCTCACGGCTCATGACCGGGCAACTCCTTTCAGAGGTCTGCAGAAAGACGGTGTCCACGGGCGGGACCGGCTCAGCAGCGGAACAGCCGGTCGTCGTCCGCCCCCGTCTCATACCCAAGGCAAAAGTCGAGCGCGTCCACGAGGTACGGGGCGAACGTCGAGGCCTTGGTGGCGGCCAGTTTGGGCACCGGGACCAGCTTGCGCCAGAAGGGGGTGTTGCGGGCCATGAGGACGGACGTCGCATAGAAGTTCTTCATCACATCGTCGTCGAACCC
>CBCSOI010000012.1:0-14961 GCA_965141595.1 uncultured Atopobiaceae bacterium
CCGAGCTCGCCCGGGAGCTCGGCGTGTCGTCGGTCACCATGCGCAAGGACCTCGACGAGCTCGAGGCCCGCGACGTCATCAAGCGCGAGCACGGCTACGCCCTGCTCGGTAGCCCCAACGACATCAACGGGCGCTTGGCCTACCACTACGAGACCAAGGGCGCCATCGCCCGGGCCGCGGCCGGTCTCGTGGCGGACGGCGAGACGGTCATGGTGGAGTCGGGCTCGTGCTGCGCCCTGCTCGCCCTGGGGCTCGCCCAGGCGGCCCGCGGGGTCTCCATCGTCACCAACTCCGCCTTCATCGCCAGCTACGTGCGCCGGGAGCCCGCGGCCAAGACCGTGCTGCTCGGCGGCGCCTACCAGAACGACTCCCAGGTGAACGTGGGCCCCATGGTGGCCCAGTGCGCCCGGAACTACTGCGTGGAGCGACTGTTCATCGGCGTGGACGGCTACGTGCCCGGCCAGGGCTTCACCAACAGCGACCAGATGCGCGCCCAGGCCGTCGTGGACATGGCGGCCCAGGCCGAGCGCGTCGTGGTGCTCACCGAGTCCGACAAGTTCTCCCGCCGCGGCGTGGTGCCCATGCACCTGGGCGACAAGGTGGACTGCGTGGTCACCGACGACGGCGTGGACGACGCCGTGGCCGCAGCCATCGAGGCTGCCGGCGTGGAGCTCGTGCGCGTGCCGAGGTCGGACTGACGGGCGCCGGCGCGCCGCCCTGTGCTATCCTGCTGCGAAGGCGACGACGGAGAGGGTGTGGCCCCGCGTGTCGCGCGGACAGAGAGGGAGCCCCAGGCTGAGAGGCCCCCACGTGCGACGAGGCCCCGCGTTCACTCCACCAGCCGCGACCTGAACGGCGCAGACGCGCCCGGTAGGGGAGCCGTCAGGCCCACGGCACGGGCCCAAACGAGTGGTCGCTCGGGAGAGAAAACTCAAGCGTCAATCAAGGTGGTACCGCGGATCATGTCCGTCCTTGGCCAGTCAGCCAGGGGCGGTTTTTGTTTGGGCCGGGGGACCGGCCGGGAGGGAGAGACATGTCGATGATCGACGAGCTCGACCGCATTGCGGCCGAGGCCCGGGAGAGGGTCGCCCAGGCGGCCGACCTCGAGGCGCTGGACGCCGTGCGCGTCGCCGTGACGGGCAAGAAGGGCAGCCTCACGGCGGTGCTCCGCTCCATGGGCACCGTGCCCCCCGAGGAGCGGCCCCTCGTGGGCAAGCGCGCCAACGAGGTGCGTCGGGAGGTCGAGGGCGCCCTCGCGGAGCGCCGCGAGCAGCTGGCCGCCGACGAGCTCGCCGCCCGTATCGAGGCCGACGCCGTGGACGTGACCCTGCCGGGCCGCCGCCCCTACGTGGGCACCGAGCACCTCATCAGCCAGATCGTCGACGAGGTCGAGGACATCTTCATCGCCCTCGGCTACACCGTGGCCTCGGGCCCCTACGTGGAGACCGAGTACTACAACTTCACGTCGCTCAACGCCCCGGCCGACCACCCCAGCCGCTCGCCGCGCGACACCTTCTACGTGGAGGACCCCACGAACCCGTCCGCCGGCTCCCTGGTGTCCGACGTGCTGCTCCGCACCCAGACCTCCCCGGTGCAGATGCGCACCATGGAGGCCGAGAAGCCGCCCATCTACATGATCAGCCCGGGCCGCGTGTTCCGCCCGGACACGGCCGACGCCAACCACCTTCCGCAGTTCACCCAGATCGAGGGCCTCGTGGTGGACGAGGGCATCACCTTCGGTGACCTCAAGGGCACGCTCGACCACATGACCCGCGAGCTGTTCGGCCCCGACCGCGCCACCCGCTACCGCCCGCACTTCTTCCCGTTCACCGAGCCCAGCTGCGAGCTCGACGTCTCCTGCGGCGTCTGCGGCGGCAAGGGCTGCCGGTTCTGCAACCACACCGGCTGGATCGAGATCCTGGGCTGCGGCATGGTGGACCCCAACGTCTTCGGCTACGCGGGCATCGACCCGGAGCGCTACAGCGGCTTCGCCTTCGGCATGGGCGCCGAGCGCATCGCGGCCCTGCGCTACGACCTCCCCGACCTGCGCATGCTGATGACCGGCGACATGCGCTTCCTCCGGCAGTTCTGAACCCGTTAAAGGCCTCTCGGGCAAGCCCGAGAGGCGCCTTCTTCCCTCCTGTTTCTTGCTGGACGCCGGGTCCGATGCGACGGACGGCGCAACGGGGGGGACAGCGCCCCGGACCTCATCCCCCAGGGCGAGTTTTCGCGACAGCGAACTGTCTGAGCCATGGGGGATGAGGTCCGGGGCATCCTGGACGCGACGATCGAGCTGCGAGAAAGGCAGTATCCATGCGAGTTTCCTACGAGTGGCTGAAGACCATGGTCGACCTACCCGACGACGTGTCGGACCTGGTGGCCGAGCTTGTCCGTACCGGTACCGAGGTCGAGGCCGTGGAGTCGGTGGGCGCGGACCTCGACCACGTGGTCACCGGCCACATCCTGTCCTGCGAGCCGCACCCCGACTCCGACCACATGCACGTGACCATGGTGGACGTGGGCATGCAGAACGTCGACGGGAACGGCGACCCCGCGCCGCTCCAGATCGTGTGCGGGGCCCCCAACGTGGCGGCCGGCGAGCACGTGGTGGTGGCCATGGTGGGCGCCGTCCTGCCCGGCGACGTCAGGATCAAGAAGAGCAAGCTCCGCGGCGTGGAGTCGTGGGGCATGAACTGCTCGGCCCGCGAGCTGGGCCTCTCCGGCGACCACGAGGGCATCATGGTGCTGCCCGAAGACGCGCCCGTGGGCGTGCCGGCCGGCGAGTACCTGGGCGTCTCCGACGTGGTGCTCGACTGCGAGATCACGCCCAACCGCCCCGACTGCCTGTCCATGACGGGCTTCGCCGTGGAGGTGGGCGCCACCCTGGGCGAGGACACGCACATCGAGCTGCCCGCCATCGAGCGCGAGGCCGGCCCCGCCACCAAGGACTCCGTGTCGGTGACCGTCGAGGACCCGGCGCGTTGCAGCCGCTACTGCGCCCGCGTGCTCCGGAACGTGAAGGTGGGTCCGTCCCCCGAGTGGCTGGCCCGCCGCGTGGCGGCCGCCGGCAGCCGCCCCATCAACAACGTGGTGGACGTCACCAACTACGTCATGTACCTCACCGGCCAGCCGCTGCACGCCTTCGACCTGGCCAAGGTCCCCGTGGTGGACGGCAGGCACGCCATGGTGGTGCGTCCGGCCCGCGACGGCGAGGAGCTCGTGACCCTCGACGGCCAGGCCCGCACCCTCACGCCCGACATGACCGTGATCTCCGACGGCTTGGGTCGGGCCATCGCGCTCGCCGGCGTCATGGGCGGCGAGAACTCCGAGGTGGAGGACTCCACCTGCGACGTCCTTCTCGAGAGCGCGTGCTTCTCGTCCGGCCACACCAGCCGCACGAGCCGCGACCTCGGCCTCATGAGCGAGGCCTCCATCCGCTACGAGCGCAAGGTCGACGCCGCCGGTTGCGACGAGGCCGCCGCCGTCGCGTGCGCGCTCTTCGAGGCCTGCTGCGGCGCCGAGGTGGCCCGCGGCGCGGTGGACGTGTACCCCGAGCCCGTGGAGGCCACCACCATCGCCCTGCGCCCGGCCCGCGCGCGCGAGCTCTGCGGCGCGGACATCCCCACCGACTTCATGGTGGAGAGCCTCGCCCGCCTGGGCTGCGTCGTGGTGCCGTCGCGTCTGGGCGCCTACCTCGACGTCGTGCCCCCGACCACCCGACCGGACCTCGAGCGCGAGATCGACCTCGTGGAGGAGGTGCTCCGCCTCTGGGGCATGGGCGAGGTGGAGCCCACCATCCCCGGCGCCGCCAACCACACGGGCGGTCTCACCCGTCGCCAGCGCCTGGACAAGGCCGTGGGCGAGGCGCTTCGGGCCGGTGGCCTCTGCGAGACCCTCACCTACAACTTCGCCGAGTCGGGCGACCTCGGGCGCCTCGGCATGCCCGAGGACGGCCGCGGCCAGGCCGTGCGCATCCTCAACCCGTTGACGGCAGACCAGGGCGAGATGCGCCGCAGCATCGTGCCGGGCCTGCTCCGCTCCGTCGCCTACAACCTGGACCACGGCGTGGACGACGTGATGCTCTACGAGCAGGGCCGCGTCTTCTTCGGTAGCCCCGACGCCGCCCAGCCCGCCGAGCCTCGCTACGTCTCCGCCGTGCTCTGTGGCGCCTGGGGCCCGGACACCTGGGACAGCAGGCCCGCACCCCTGGACTTCTTCGACGCCAAGGGCCTCGTGGAGGAGCTCTGCCGCCAGCTGAAGGTGGAGCGTCTGCGCTTCAAGGTCGCCAAGCCCGAGCGCTATCCCTGGCTGCAGCCCGGCCGCGCCGCTGAGGTGCTCTGCGGCAAGCAGCGCATCGGCTGGCTGGGCAACGTGCACCCGAGCTCGCTGGCGCGGTTCGGCATCGAGCGCGACGTCGTGGCCTTCGAGCTCGACCAGGACGCCCTTCTCGACCACGCCCAGGACCAGCTGCCCTACCGCGACATCCCCACGCTGCCCGGCGTGGAGCAGGACCTGGCCATCGTGGTGGACGAGGATGTCGACTACGAGACCTGCGTCCAGCGCATCCAGAGCGCCGGCGGCGGGCTGCTGGCCGACATCCGCCTGTTCGACGTCTACCGCGACCCCGTGCGCGTGGGGCCGGGCAGGAAGTCCATGGCGTTCGCGCTCACGTTCCGCGCCCCCGACCGCACGCTGACGGCCGCCGACGTGGAGAAGGCCATGGAGAAGCTCGTGAACAAGATCTCCAAGTCCCTCGGTGCGGAGGTGCGCTCCTAGGGGCGCGTGCCTGTGGAGCTGCGTGGCCGGTCTTTTGACCATGGGCCGTGTTGACAGGGGTGCCGGGTCGCGAAGGCGGCCGGCACCCCCTGTCCCATCACCCGGACACTTTTGTCCCATTGGTCGGACACTTCCGTCCCACGCCGCCGGTTCCGCCCGGGCCGCTGGGTTTCATGACCGGGTTCGCGCCGGCCTGGTTCGCGCCGTAAGTGAGCGGCCCGAACTGCCGAAAAACGCTCACTTATGACGCGAGTGCACCCACTTGGCGTCCGGGCCCGCCACTGTCCCGTTGGTCCTGTCCCGTTGGTCGGGCACCTTTGCTGTCACATCGGTCGGGGCCGCTGGGCACATTGGGCGAGCCCGTCGCCTCGGTGCACATACTCGCGCTTTGGGTGGGCGGATTCTCTCCCGTTCGTGGCCTCGGTGCGCGGTTCCCCGCTCACTAAAGGCTTGAGGGCGTGCACCGAACGATCGGGTGATGGGTGCAGCCGCCGTCTGAGAGCGGCTACGAGATCAAACGAGCAATATGCAAAGCGAAAGATGGGCCAAGCACTGCTGTCGCACCCTGCTTTTTGCCGGTGAGGCTGCTGCCGATGGTGCCACCCGCTCTTCAAGGCCGGAAGACGGCGGCGCCGACGAGGCATAAACGGGCAGGGCCCGCGTGCATCACGACGGCTCCGCTGGAACGGCGGTGTGCATCTGACGATACACCCCGCCGCCCCAGAGGTCGCCGCCTTTGATGCACGCGGGCCCTTCAGAAGCACGCCCTAGTCGGCGATGCGGACCTTCACGCAGGCCTTGAAGAGCGGGGCGGGGGCGTCGAGGCTGCAGCCGGGCTTGTGGGCGTCGGCCGGGGCGGTCAGGCAGAACTCGCCGGCCTGGGTGACGACCCAGCTCTCCAGCTCGGGCTGCTCCACGAGGACGAAGTCGTTCTCCTCGTCGAAGGCACCCTTGGGGGTGCAGTCCTTCATGCGGGCGATGCCCATGAGCTCCACGCCCGCGAAGACGTAGTGGATGTCGATGTAGTCGCGGTGCGCCTCGTAGTCCTTGGTGTCGGCGGGGGCGGTGTCGAAGCGCATGACGTTGGCGAAGACGTCGTCGCCGTCGATGTCGTTGCGGCCGAGCTCGAGGGCGGCGGGGTCCACGGTGCGGCACCAGTCCATGGCGCGCTCGATGCGGGCCGAGGTCACGGGGCCGAAGCCCTTGGCGTCGATGGATGCGGAGATCACGGGTGCTCCTTAGATGGGGATGGGAACGGGCGTCCCTTTCTATGCCCTTTCGGGTCCCCCTCTAAGCGCCGGCCGGCCCAAAGACCTGCCGGCCGGCGCCCGGGCATGCCGTCACTGGCGGACAGTGCCGTCCGGGTCGTCGGGCACCGGGGCCGACGGGATGAGGGAGACATCGTTCTCGTCGTAAGGGTCGTGGTCCACGGCGGGGCCGGCGATGCACCCGAACCCGTTGACGGTGCCCTCCTCCTGCGGTTCGAAGACGGGGACATCCGCGGTGGCCCCGCCTTCGGCGGGTGCCTCGGTTTGGGTCGCGCCGGGCTCGGCCGGCACCGCACCCTCCTGGGCGGCGGCGGGGGTGGTGGCGACGGCGGCCGTCCCACGGGCGGCGGCGGCCAGAGCGGCGAGGAGGACAGGGGTCCGTGCCATGGCGGCTCCTCTCGGAAGGGGCGCCCCGTTGCCGCCCGGTAGTGCCCAGGGTGGCCCACGGCGCGTCCCCTGTCTGTAATCAGGGGCTACCGTCTTTGCACTATCCTGTGACTACACGCCTCTACCTGCAGTCTCGATCCCCGGGAGCCAGCCCATGCCCTCTTGGAACATCCACACCGGCCTCGTCGAGCACGTGCTGGCGCCCGGGGACGCCGCGGCGCTCGGCATCCGCGACGCCAACCTGTTCCTCTTCGGCAACCTCGTGCCCGACATCTACGTGGGCTACATGGCGCCGGACGTCTCCCACACCCTCCGCTACATCGACACCCACTACGGCCAGCCCACGCACATCCCCGTGCCCGAGGTGGACCGGTTCTGGGATGACTGGATCGCACCGGCCATCCCCCGGGGCGGCGTGGACGACGTGGTGCTCGGCGCCTGGGCGCACCTGCTGGCCGACAACCGCTACAACGCCTGCGTGCGTGCGTTCAACGAGGCCCATGCCATCCCCAGCGGGGAGCGGACGCGCATCGCCAAGCAGGGGGACTTCGACCTCTTCGGCCACTCGCTCGGCATCTCCTCCACGGTGGAGGTGACCCCGGACCTCGTCGCGGCAGCCGCGCGCTTCCCCCAGTACGCCATCGACGCCGTGGATGTGGCGCGCGCCGCCGCGGCCGACCGCGCCATCGTGGAGGCCGCCCGCCGGCCTCCCGAGCGCACCACCTACGAGCTGCTGCCCCGCGACCTCATCCAGGAGGTCTTCGACTCCGTCGTGGAGGAGACCCGCTCCGGTCTCGCCGCCTATGTGGCCGCCGTCCGCGAGGCCGGGTTCGACCCGTCGGCCGCGGCGCCCGTCCTGCCCCTGCACCGCCCCGACCTCTGGGTGGGCCCCGAGCCCGCCGTGCGCTTCGCCGAGGACCCCCAGGTCGGCGCAGCCGTCAACGACCCTGCTGGGGCCGCGGCCCGCTGAGGACCGTCTGACACGCAGGCCGGTCGCCCCGGTCCGCTAAACTGTGACAGGTCCCGTGCGTGCCCGGGCGAGTCCTTTTGGGAGATGATTTCATGGCCGATTTCGAGAGGGACGACTCCAGCCTCCTGTACATCCAGGTGGCCGACTACGTGCGCGAGAAGATCTACAGCCACGAGTGGGGCGTCGACGACCGCATCCCCTCGGAGCACGAGCTCATGGCCATGCTGCACCTCTCCCGCGGCACCGTGCAGAAGGGCATCCGCGCCCTGGTGGACGAGGGGCTCCTCGTCCAGCAGCGCGGCCGCGGCACCTACGTGGTCCAGCCCATCATGGCCCGCCCGACGTCCAACTACCTGCTGTCGTTCGCCGAGTCCATGGCCTCCCAGGGCATCCCCTACGAGACGCGCCTCGTGGAGAAGCGCGTGGAGCCCGCCAACAAGGCCTGCGCCTGGGCCCTGGGCCTCAACCGCGGCGACCCCTACCTGTACGTGGCCCGCGTGCGCTCGGTCTTCGGCGAGCCGGTCATGTTCATCGAGAGCCATGTGTCGCTGGGAGCCTGTCCCGGCATCGAGGACGCGGACTTCGAGCACGAGGGGCTCTTCGAGGCGGCGGTTCGCACGAGCGGGCACGAGGTGGGCCGCTCCAACCAGGTCTACTCCGCCTGCGTCTGCGGCAAGCGCCGCGCCGAGTGGCTGGAGTGCGACGAGAAGTCGCCCGCCCTGCAGCTGGAGCAGACCGTGTTCCTCGACGACGGCCGCCCCTTCGAGTGGGGCTGCGTCTGGCTGCCCGCCAACCGCTGCGTCATCAGCGCCAGCACCGAGCGCGCCTAGGCGGTGCCACCGGGGCCGCCGGCCGTCGTGTGCGGGCCGCCGTCCCGGGCCGGGAGCCCGAGGTAACGGTTGGGGTTCACGAGGAACCCGAGCCTCCACAGGCGGTCCATGGCCATGTTGACGGCCACCGGCAGCCCGTAGGCCACGGCCAGCGAGCCGGTGACGAGGAGGGGCGCCGGCAGCGGCGCCGGGCCCGTCAGGTGGAACCACACCGCGAGGAACATCGGGTGCATGAGCCAGATGCCCTTGGTGTAGCCGTCGACGGCCGAGAAGGGCCCCCACTGCCTGACGCCGGCAGGGAAGAGGTACCCGTAGAGAGCCGTGCCGGCCCAGAGCCCGCCGGCCGTGAGCAGGGCCTCCGCCACCGGCACGGCCACGAGCCCGGCGTGGGAGGCCCACAGCAGCGCCACCGCGGCCACCGTCCAGGCGGCCCAGAGCGTCCCGGGCCTCCCGAGGGCGGTCAGGGCGCGCCCGTCCCCCTCGGCTGCGGCGAGTGCCATGCCGGCGCAGAACCAGATGCCGTCGGCGCACACGTTGGCCACCACGTAGGGGAGGTGCGCCACCGTCGCGGCGCCGCCAGGCAGCGACTGTGCGACGACCATGGCGACCTTGAGGGCCGCGGCCACGGAGACCGCGAGCACCGTCTGGCGTCGGGACCGCAGGGTCGGGACGACGGCGTAGAGGGCCAGTGCCACGAGGAAGAAGCCTACGGGGACCACCGGGTCCACGAACAGTGCGCGGACGAGCGCGGCGGGCGAGAGGCCCGGGCCGGCGCCGGTCCAACCGTCGATGAGGAGGGTGGGGACGGTGACCGCCGCGAGGGGGACGAGCATGTAGACGAGCTCGCGCCCCATGGAGACGAGCCACGACTGTCCGCTGTCCACCAGCCACTGGCGCTGGTAGAGGTAGCCGTACCCAAAGTAGAAGACCGGCAGCTGCATCGGCAGGAGGCAGTGGGTCCAGAAGTCGAGCACGGGGCCCGCAGGCAGGACGTGCCGGGCGACGAGCGCGGCGACGACGCTGCCCAGCGCGAGGAGCAGCGAGGCGGTGGATTCCAGGTTGTAGATCCAGGTGGTGTCCGTTGCACGCGGGGACCTGTGTCTCATGGGCGTCCCTCGACGTGGGTGTGAGAAGCCAGACGGAGCCCGGGCTTCAGCGGAGAGAAAGCAGAGAGAGATGAGAGAGAGCGCTGAAGCCCGGGCTCCTCCAAGGCGACGATGGGGGTCCTGCGGTGCCGGGGGAGCGTGTGCAGGTCGTCCACCTTGGTGCTTGACACGCTCATTCCCACAAGGGACACCGATATGCCAGATGCGCCCCTCCGTCACGTTTTGGACAGAGCGCTTGGACAAACCCAAATCTCCGCTGCGGGATCTTCGACATGAGGTCCGGGGTCGTGCATCACGGGGCTCCGGCTCCGGCCGTGGCGCGCACCTGGCGATTCGCGCCACGGCCGGAGAGGTCCCCCCCCCTTGATGCATGACCCCGGACCGTCTGTGGCCCCGACAGCTCCACCGCCTGAGAGACGCTTTCAGATGTTGAACTGCCGTCCCAACGGTCGGGCACTTTTGTCCCACCGCGGCGCGAAGAAGAATCAACCTTTGAAAAACACCCCCAGACGGTAAGGCAACCGGGCCACAGCGCATGTCCCACGTTCTGCATCAAAGGGGACGACCTCTCGGCCCCGGGTGTGCGTCGCCAGATGCACGCCCGGGCGCTGAGCGGAGTCCCCGTGATGCAAAACGCGGGACTCCGGGTCGCGAAGGCTCAGTTGCTGAAGAACGCCACCGCGATCGCCCCCGGCCCGGCGTGGGTGCCGATGGTGGGGCCCACCTGGTGCACCGGGAGCTCCTCCACGAGGTCCTCCCACAGCCAGCCGGCGTCCTCGATGTACTTGCGCAGGAGGGTGTCGTCCAGGCCGGTGTAGCCCAGGGCCAGCGGACGCGAGACGTCGATGCCGTCACCGCGCTGGATCTCCTTCACCAGCAGGTTGTGGCCGTTCTTGGAACCGCGGGCCTTGCCGATGACCTCCACGGCGCCGTCGCGCACGGCCACCACGGGCTTGATGGAGAGCATGCCGCCCACGGCCGCCGACGCCGCCGAGACGCGGCCGCCGCGCCTCAGGTACTCGAGGGTGTCGAGCAGGGCCACCAGGCGGACGTCGCACTTCTCGGCGTTCAGACGCCCGGCGACCTCCTCGGCCGAGAGGCCCTCGTCCACGAGCTGCAGCGCGCGGTGCACGAGCACCGACTCGCCCACGGTGACGTTCTGGGAGTCGACCACGTGGACCTTGCCGTCGAACCCCTCCGCGGCCAGGCACGCGCTCTGGTAGGTGCCCGAGAGGCGCGACGACAGGGCGACGCACACGACGTCGCTGCCGTCTGCCGTGGCCTCCTCGAAGGCCTCGGCGAAGGTGCCGGGTGAGATCTGGCTGGTGGTGGGGATCTGGTCGCCCTCCACGAGGAGCTCGTAGAACCCGTTGGCATCGAGGTCGATGCCGTCGCGGTACTCGGTGTCCCCGAAGGTCACGGTCATGGGGACCACGGTGACGCGCGGGTGGGAGGGGGCGATGTCCGAGGCGGAGTCGGTGATGATGCGGATGGCCACAGGGCGCCTTTCTGTCCGGTTCGCAGGCCGCGGCGGCGACCATACGGTTCACAGAGTGAACGGGTATAGTGTAGGCGACGTGCGGCGGCATTCAGCTGTCGATAAGGTCTTTCATGGAATCGACAGCGCCCACGGTGAGCGCACCCAGGGCCCTCGCCCTTCCTGCGGCACCGGAGGGCCTGCTCGGCAGGGGTGTCCGCGGCTCCCCTTCAGGTGCCTCCGTCACAGCTGATAAGTCTGTCAACAGGTGGTGACGGCTGGCCGCCGCCCCGCCGCCCGCTCCTACAATGGCCCCTACTTGACGGGGCCTGTGGGCCCGGACGAAGGGAGAGCCGTCATGGACCGAGCGAGATCGGAGTTCCTGCCCTGCTACACCGTGGGGACCGACGCCTACGGGTCGGTGGCGTCCGTCGTGTCGCCCTACGGCACCCGCGCGGTGCTCATCGGCGGCAGGAAGGCCCTCGCGGCGGGGGAGGGGCGTCTGCGCGAGGCCCTTGCCGGCACCGGCGTCGAGGTCGTGGCCACCGAGTGGTACGGCGGGGAGTCGTCCCACGCCAACGCACGGCGCCTCGCCGCCATGGACGCCGTGGCCACCTGCGACATGGTGTTCGCCATGGGCGGCGGCCGCGCCGTGGACTGCTGCAAGGAGGTCGCCGAGCTCGTGGGCAGGCCGCTCTTCACGTTCCCCACGGTGGCGTCCAACTGCGCCCCCGTGACGGCCATCGGCGTCTTCTACAAGGACGACGGATCGGCCGACGACTACTTCTTCCCCTCGGCCCCTCCCGCCCACTGCTTCATCGACCTCACGGTGATCGCCCAGAGCCCCGACGAGCTGTTCTGGGCCGGCGTGGGCGACGCGCTGAGCAAGGGGCCCGAGGTGGAGCTCGCCAGTCGCGACCTCGCGCTCGAGGCCACGCCGGCCATGGGCAGGGCCATCGCGGCCACCTGCGAGGGGCCGCTCTTCTCTGACTCCGAGGAGGCCCTGGCGGCGAAACGGCGCGGGGTGGTGACCGAGGCCTTCGAGGCGGTGGTGCTCGACATCATCGTGACCTGCGGGATCGTCTCCAACATGACCACCTCGATGGTGGACCCCGACCACGCCTACTACTACAACTCCTCCGTTGCCCACGCCTTCTACAACGCATGGACGGGCATCTCGCCCGAGCTGGTGGAGGAGCAGCCCCACGGCGCCGTGGTGGCGTTCGGCGTGATGGTGCTCTGGGCCTTCGACGGCCGTATGGACGAGCTCGCGCGCTACACCTCCCTCAACCGCCGTCTGGGGCTGCCGGTGACCCTCTCGGCCATCGGCGCCTCGGCTGAGGACGTGCCCGGCATCGTGGAGCGCGCCCAGGCCACCAACGAGTGGGGCCGTGCGCCCTACGGCTATACGGCCGAGCGGTTCGGGCAGGCCGTCCTCGACGCCGACTTCTACGGCCGCGCCCTCGAGGCCGACGACCCCCTTGCCGAGGAGGCGGCCCGCATCCGCGTGGAGCATCACGCCCCCACGCCCGAGACCGCGGTGCCCCGGCGCGCGTAGACGAGCGATCCGCAGAGCCTGTCACAGGGCCGCCGGCAGGAAGCCAACTGCCGGCGGCCCTTTTTCCTGGCTGCATCGGATGGCTACCTGGCGAACCTTGCAGCCGAGAGACGCTCCCGGGCCTGCACCGGGTAGCCACTTGGTGCATTTCTCGAGCGAAAAGGGGCCTCGGACCTGCACCGGGTAGCCACTCGGTGCACCTTGCGGCCGGGAAAAGGTCTCAAACCTGCACTAGGTGGCTACTTGGCGCGCTTTGCGGCCGGAAGGGGGCTCCAAACATGCACCAAGTAGCCGCTTGGTGCACCTCTTGACTGGAAAAGAGCCCCCGGAATGCACCAGGTAGCCACTTGGTGCACCTTGCGGCAGGAAAGGGGTCCCAAAAATGCACCAAGTAGCTACTTGGTGCACCTTCCGGCCGGAGAAGGGCCCCGGACCTGCACCAGGTGGCTACTCGGTGCACCTCTCGGCAAAGAGGCCCCGGTCGTCTCGTCGCATGAGGAAAGGCGCCGCCCCCGGGATGGGGACGGCGCCTCGGCGTTGCGGGGTGTCGGCAGTCCTTAGGAGACCTGGGCCACCATCATCATGTTGGTGCTGGTGATGTAGTCGCCCTGGCTCGGCGAGGTCTGCGGGTCGCCGGCGGTGACCACGGCGAGGTCGCCGGTGTCCACGCGCCCGTTCTTCTTCACCACGTTGAGGGCGTCGTAGATCGTGGCCGACAGCGTGCCCTGGGTGGTGGACTTGAAGGCCTCCACGCCCCAGTAGAAGGAGCACTTGCGGATGGTGATCTCGGACGGGGACACGGCGTACACCGGCAGCTTCGGGCGGAAGTTGGAGACGATGCGCGCGGTGCGGCCCGTGGCGGTGGGGGCGATGATGCAGATGGCGCCGCAGCGGTCGGCGGTGGTCACCGAGGCGAAGCCGATGGCACCGTTGACGTTGCGCACGCCGCCGCGGTCGAAGTAGCGGTGGCGCTCCTCGAGGAAGTGCTCGGTCTCGGTGCACACGGAGGCCATCATCTTCACGGCCTCGACCGGGTACTTGCCGGCAGCGGTCTCGCCGGAGAGCATGACGCAGTCGGTGCCGTCGAGCACGGCGTTGGCCACGTCGGTGACCTCGGCGCGGGTCGGGCGCGGGTTGCGGATCATGGAGTCGAGCATCTGCGTGGCGGTGATGGCCGGCTTGTAGGCCTCGTTGCACTTGCGGATGATGGCCTTCTGGATGTGCGGCACCTTCTCGGGGGGAATCTCCACGCCCAGGTCGCCGCGGGCCACCATGATGCCCGAGGAGACCTCGAGGATCTCGTCGAAGTTGGTGACGCCCATGGCGCACTCGATCTTGGGGTAGACCGAGACGCGGGGGCAGCCGTGGTCGGCGCAGAGCTGGCGGATGACGCGCACGCCCTCGGCGTCGCGGATGAAGGAGGCGGCGATGGCGTCGATGCCCATCTCGCAGCCGAAGGCGATGTCGGCCTTGTCCTGCTCGGTGACCGCGGGCAGGCCCACGTTCACGTTGGGGACGTTGACGCCCTTGTGCTCGCCGAGCTCGCCGCCGTTGGTGACGACGCAGTAGATGTCGTTGCCCTCGACGTGGTCGACCTCGAGGCCGATGAGGCCGTCGTCGATGAGGATGATGGAGCCCTTCTTGACCTCGGAGGGGAGGGCCTTGTAGTCGAGGGAGAAGCGCTCGGCGTTGCCCACGACGTCGTCGTCGGTGGTCACGACCACGTGGTCGCCGGTGGCGAGGGCGACCTTCTGGCCGTCCTCGAGCAGGCCGGTGCGGATCTCGGGGCCCTTGGTGTCGAGGAGGATGGCCACGTTGGCGCCGAGCTCGTCGGAGATGCGGCGGACGCGCTCGATGCCGGCCTTGTGGTACTCGTGCGACCCGTGGGAGAAGTTGAAGCGGGCCACGTTCATGCCTGCCTTGATGAGCTCGCGGAGGACGTTCTCATCCTCGGTGGACGGGCCCATGGTGCAGACGATCTTGGTCCTCTTGGTCTGTTGCATGTCATTCCTTCCGGTTTGGACCTGGCGCCCCGACTGTCTCTTCTTTCCCGCGAAGCGCCGACAAAAAACAACCTCCCGGGACCGTCCCCGGGAGGGTGGTGGATGGCGTGGTTAGCAGACGACGTTGGGCTTGGGGAGCTTGTCGACCGTGCCGTTGACGAAGGCCATGGCGTTGTCGAGCGTGGTGTGGGCGATGGCGTCGAGGGCCTGACGGGTGAAGAAGGCCTGGTGCGAGGTCACGACCACGTTGGGGAAGGCGCAGAGGGTGGAGGTCACCGACTCGAAGACCGCGGAGGAGCGGTTCTTGAAGACGTTGGGGCCCTCCTCCTCGTAGACGTCGAGGCCGGCGGCGCCGATCTTGTGGGAGCGGATGCCGCGGATGAGGGCTTGGGTGTCCACGAGGCCGCCGCGGCCGGTGTTCACGAAGACGACGCCGTCCTTCATCTTGGCGATGGTCTCGTCGTTGATCATGTGGTAGTTGCTCTCGAAGAGCGGGCTGTGGAGCGAGATGAGGTCGGACTGGGCGAGCAGCTCGTCGAGCTCGACGTACTCGACGATGCCCTCGAGGGAGGGTTTGGGATAGGGG
>CBCSOI010000013.1:0-14944 GCA_965141595.1 uncultured Atopobiaceae bacterium
GCCGTGGGCACCCGCCCCTACTACCGGAGGCTCGGCTTCTCGGACCACGGGCTCTACCAGCGACGCCCGCTGCGCGGGTAGGGCCTCGCCCGCCGGCGGGCGCCCCTGCCGCCGCCCTTTCCGTTTGTCGGTACCCCTCAGTTTTCACTAGCCGCGAACGGTCGGTCTCGGGCCGCCAACGGCATCAAGAACAGGATTACCGGGCACCTGAAC
Organism: uncultured Atopobiaceae bacterium; assembly: GCA_965141595.1. Lineage (GTDB taxonomy): Bacteria > Actinomycetota > Coriobacteriia > Coriobacteriales > Atopobiaceae > Granulimonas. The sequence continues at coordinate 214 of CBCSOI010000013.1, forward strand.
GCGGCTGGGGGTACCGACGAACGGAGGACCTACCGACAAACGAAGGAGGTTCGCGGGGCATCCCCCGGCCCCGGATCCTCCTAGGCGACGGCAGGCCCCTCCTCCAGCTCCCCCCCCACGGCCGCGATGAACCCCGCCGGCGACCGGTAGACGGAGCCGTCGGCCGCCACCAGCGTGAAGTCGCGACCAGAACGGTCGGTGCAGTCGTCGTGGTCGATGCGCCCCTCGGCGAGCATCACGCCATGGTCGCCGTGGGCCGTGGCCCCCAGGGGCACGAGGCCGTCGTTCTCGCCGTCGAGGCGGCGGACCATGTACTCCATGTGGCTGCGGGGGTAGCGGCGCCCGGCACTCCTGAAGCCGTACGAGCGGAACGGGACGGCTGCAGCACCCTCCGGGCCGCCCCCGTCGGCCTCGGAGGCGACGAGGTCGCGCGCACCGCCCTTGGTGAGGTCCCTCAAGGCCTGGATGGAGTCGGGGTTGCGGTCCCCACGCAGCCGGCTCCACCCATCGACCAGGTGGGACACCACATGCGGGAGCAGGAACCGCGACCGGGCCAGCATCGTGCAGAACTCCATGCCCCGGTGAGGGCTCGAGAGGGTGACCACGCCGCGCACCTTTGCCGCCACGCCGGGCTCGAGCAGTGCCGAGCGGACGTCGAGGCCACCCTTGGAGTGGGCGATGAGGATCACCTGCGACGCGCCGGTCTCGGCCAGAACCTCGTCGACGGTGCGGGCAAGCGCGGCGCCGTTGGACTCCACCGACCCCCAGGCGTCGGTGTCCCCGAAAAAGACCGAGAAACCGCGCGACCGCAGGACCTCGGGCACGCGCCCCCAGAGGGGCGACCCATGGATGCCCCGGTCGTGTGCTGCGATACCGTGGACGAGCACGACGGGATATGGGTGGACGGGCGGTCGTCTCCCGTCGTCCCGACCGTCCTCTGCTCCCCCTTGCCGGACCATGACGAACCCTCCCCACACGACGGGGCCGCGCCGGGACACGTTCCCGGCGCGGCCCACCCGCACGACACCGACAAGGCCTCGGACCCGAGGCCCAGGGCTGCCTACCGGGAGAGCTCCTCCTTGGCGGCGTCCAGGCCCTCCCTCACGTCGGCAGCGGCCTCGGCGCCCTTGACCTCGTCCCCAGCGGCCTTATGGGCCGCCTGCTCCATGCCTGCGGCGGCCTTGGCCCCGAGCCTCTCGGCGCCCGAGGAGGCCGCGTCGGCGGCGCCGGTGGCCCGCTGCGCCGCGCCCTCGGCTGCAGCGGCCACCTTGAGCCCCAGGTCACCGGCTGCCTGGGCGGCCTTGGCCCCCAGGTCCATGGCGCCGTCGGCGGCCTTGTGGGCGGCGTCGGCCACCTTGGCGCCGAGGTCGTGCGCCGCCACGGAGGCGTTCGCTCCGACGGACTCCGCCGCGTCTGCCGCCTTGTCCGCGATCTCGTTGATGTCGATGCCCATAGGGTGTCCCTTCATTGTGTTTCTTATTGTTTGGTATCTACCCGGACCACCGGGGTCGCGCGACGGCGTGGGGAACTCCACGAAGTCGCTTCACGCCGGGAGACGGAAACGGGGCGCCGGGCCCGTTGGGAACCCGACACCCCGTGGGTGCGCTCCTTGACGGCAAAGCTAGTGCTTGAGCTTGTCGCCGAGGTCCTTGGCGGCGTCGCCGGCCTTGTCAGCCAGGTCCTTGGCGGCGTCGGCCACCTTGTCGGCGCCCTCCTTGGCACCGCTCGCGGCCTTGCCGGCCACGTCCTTGGTGCCCTCGCCGAGGTCCTTGGCGGCGTCGGCGGCCTTCTCGGCCAGGTCCTTGGCGCCGTCGGCGACCTTGTCGGCCATCTCCTTGAAGTCCATGACAGTCCTTTCGTTAAAAGCCGGTCTCACAGCGGGAGCGCCGTCGGCGACCCCTTGGCATCATTGGTACCCAACCGGGTAGGTTGCTTTCGCTATGAAACCGACTTCTCCGGGGGACGGTGGCCGAGCGGCGTGCCCTACAGCGCGCTCCAGGCGAGCTCGCCGTCCACATAGGTGGCCTCGAGCTCCATAGAGGCGGTGAAGCACGCCATGTCGGCGGCGCGGCCCGGCTTGATTGAGCCGCAGACGTCGTCGACCCCCGTGCTCCTTGCCGGGTTGACGGTGGCCATGGCCACGGCCTCGGCAGGCGTGGCGAGGCCCCAGTCCACGACGTTCCTCACGCACTGGCAGAGGCCCACGATGGAGCCGGCGAGGTTGCCGCCCTCCTTGAGGCGCGCCTGGCCGTCCTTGACGGTGATGGGCAGGCCCTCCATCTCGTAGTCACCCTCGGGCATGCCGCCGGCGGCCAGGCAGTCGGTGATGAGGCACACCTCGTCCTTGCCGCGGGCGCGCATGACCACGTTCACCGAGACCGGGTTGACGTGGTTGCCGTCGCAGATGATCTCGTCGTAAACGCCGGGGCAGGTGAGGGCGGCACCCACCATGCCGGGCTCGCGGTGGTGCAGCGGGCTCATGGCGTTGTAGGTGTGCACGAACACCGTGGCGCCGGCGTCCACGGCACGGCGGGCCTCCTCGTAGGTGGCGTTGGAGTGGCCCAGGGCCACCACGGCGCCCATGGCCGTGGCCTTAGCCACGAACTCGGCGGCGCCGTCGTTCTCGGGGGCGAGGGCGATCTTGAAGGCAAGGCCGTCGGCACAGTCCATCCAGTGCTCGAGCACATGGAGGTCGGGGTTGCCCATGTAGGCGGGGTTCTGGGCGCCCTTGTACCTCTCGGAGAACCACGGTCCCTCGAGGTAGATGCCCTGGACCTTGGCACACTTGGGCTTGTTCACATGGGCCGCGGCGATGGAGCAGGCCTCGGCGATGCGCTCCGTGGGCGCCGTGAGGGTGGTGGGGAAGAAGCTCGTGCAGCCGTTGCGCACGAGGCCTGCCGCCATGGCGTCGAGTCCCTCGGCGGAGAGGTCCAGGACGTCGTGGCCGTCGAAGCCGTGGATGTGGGTGTCCACGAGGCCGGGGGCCACGAGGTCGCGCTCGTCGATGCGCTCCACGCCCGAGGGGGCGTCGGTGGAGAAGGCGCCGAAGACGCCGTCGGTGACGGTGAGGTAGCCGGGGCCGGTGGGGCCGCCAGGCAGGAAGAACGAGTTGGCGTGGATGGCGAAGGTTGCCATGGGGTCTCCTTGGGTCTGGGATGCCGGACGCTGCGTGGGGCCTGGGCCCCACACCCCACGTTACTTCACCGAGGCCATGAGGAGCAGCACCTGGGCGGCCATGAGGTACGGGAGGGCAAGGTAGGCGGCGGGAATGGCCGCGAAGCCGTCGAAGGAGAACGCGCGGCCCGGGTAGACGGGGGCCACGTCCTGCTGCACGGCCACGGGGGTGCAGCCGTTGTCGGCGCCCTCGAGTGACTTGAGGGAGGCCACCTGGGACGCCTTCTCGTCATCGGTGCCGCCGATGAAGGCCACGGCTAGGGCGTCGTGGGTGACGTCTCGGTCGCCGGCGGCGCTCACGAGGTCGCCGCGGGACACCTGGGGCGAGACGCCGCCGCGGCCGAGGCCGGCGAAGTTGGCGGCCTGCACCACGGCCTCGCGGGCGACGCCTTGGAAGTGGGTGCCACTGGCGAGGAAGACCAGGGAGTCGAAGGGCTCCAGAACAAGGGAGGAGAGGGCGGTCTCGCGCATGACCACCATCTCGCCCATACGCACGGCGATCCGAGTCCAGTTGTCCTTGGCGGCCAGGTCGTCGGCGCCCAGGCAGAGGTTGGCCATGAGGGTGAGGCAGGTGAAGCCGGCGAGGTCCGCGGGCTCCAGCGAGGCCTCGGCGGTGGCCTTCTCGTCGGCGGCGGAGGCGACGACGGGCAGGGCGATCACGAGGCCGTCCTCGTCGGGCACCACGGCGCTGGCGATGCCGTCGGCCGGGTCGCAGGTGAGGCCGAGGACGAAGAGCCCCTCCACGTTCTCGCGGACGGCGGCCACAGCCTGCCCGAGCACGGGGTCGTCGCCGCAGGAGAGGGCGACGAGCAGCACGTGCTCGGCGTCGCGCAGGGTGTCCTTGGGGGCGCGGACGAGGTCATCGGCGGCGGCGCAGAGGTAGTCGCAGCCGTCGACCCCGCTCGCGGACAGGCTCTCGGCGGCCGACACGGCGGCGTCGAGGGCCGAGCCGCTGCCGGTGAGCACCACGGCCAGGGTACCGTCCACGCCGTCCTCCGGGGTGTCGCCCCCGATGACGCCGGCGGCGGCGCGGGCACGGCCCACGAGCGCGTTGACGTCCGGCTCCACCTCGTGGTAGAGGTCGAGCACCTTCTCCCAAAGCTTGGGCTGGCGACGGATCTGGGAAGCGACGACGGGCGCGTTCTCGCGCACGAGCTGGGCGATGTCGTTCTCGAGCATGGGGTTCCTCCCTCTGGGCGTGGTTTACTGCAGGGCAGATACCCGCAGCGCGCAGGCCCTTGTCACGGTCCACGGACACGACAGAGGCACCTACCCCTGGAACACGTTGAGCCCCAGCTCCTCCCCGAGCGCCGCCACGGCCTCCTGGCCGCGCACGGAGTTGCCCGCCGCGTCCAGGGGCGGGGCGAAGGCGCCGATGCCCATGACGCCGGGCACCACGGCGAGGATGCCGCCGCCCACGCCGGACTTGGCGGGGATGCCGGTGCGGTAGAGCCAGTCGCCCGTGGACTGGTAGAAGCCCACGGTGCAGATGAGCGAGGTGAGCTTGCGGGCAAGGTCCGCCGAGAGGACCTCGCGGCCGTCCATGGGCGAGACGCCGCCGTTGGCGATGGTTGCCGCCGCGTGGGCCAGTTGCTCGGCCGTGACGGCGAGGGAGCACTGGCGCGTGTAGAGGTCGAGGGAGAGGTCCACGTCGTCGTAGATGCGCCCGTAGTCCTTGAGCAGCCAGGCGATGGAGCGGTTGTCGAAGTTCGTGGCGCTCTCCGAGCGGTAGAGCTCGTCGATGAGCGGGGCGGGGCTTCCGCAGAGCTCCTCGAACATGCCGGTGATGACCGCCCACTTGGCGTCGGTGTCGCCTATGGGGCCCACCAGCGAGCAGGCGGAGATGGCACCGGCGTTCACCAGCGGTGTCGACGGGCTGTGGTTCTCCAGGATGATGGCCATGATGGAGTTGAACGGCAGGCCGGTGGCGTCGGCGCCGATCTTCTCGCGCACGGCCTCGGGCCCCAGCTGCCTGAGGATGAGGGCGGCCGTGAAGACCTTGGAGATCGACTCGACGCCGAAGGGGTGGGCGGCGTCGCCGAGGGAGAGGCACGTGCCGTCCACCAGGCACACGGAGAGACCGAGCAGCGACGGGTCAACGTTGGCGAGGTACGGAATGTAGTGGGCGTTTTCGCCGCCGATGGCGGCCTTGGCCTTGGCGAACGCGTGGGCCATGGCAGCCTCCACCTGGCTGCGGGTGAGCTTGTCTGCAGGCATGGGCGACTCCTTGTGACGGGGTTCGGGCGGTTGGTACCCGTCCGCAGCGAGCGACGGGCGCCGATGGGTGGGGCTTCACCATCGGACCGGAATCGCAAGATCGTGCTGATTGTGAAGCATTCTCCACCCGGCCCGGCACACGTCCGAGGATCGGTAGGGTCTCATCGAATCCGATCGAAAGAAGACAGATGAGCGAATACATCTCTCGTACCGAGACCCCGAGTGCCGAGTCCCTCCTCGCCGCGACGCTGACCGATATGGGCGCTTGGACCAGGCCAGCGACCTGCTCCCTTGTGACCGACCCGGCTGACCCAGCCTTCCCCCTGGCGGTTGCCCGACACGATCGGTCCGAATGCCGGGTGCGTCTCGCCGGTCCGGCCGTGCATGGGTACAGGCGCCTCTCCATGCAGGAGAGACGCGCCCTCGCCTCCTACTTCGGTCAGGCCCTGGCCTCCATGGGTTGGGAGGAGGACCACGTGGTGACCCTCCACCATCCGGAGGTCGGCGCGTTCGTGGTCTACGGCGTATACGTGGACAAGGCCGAGATCATGATCTTCGACATGTTGCACAGGCCCCTCGACGAGTGACCATCAGGCCCCACCCATCTTCTGGAGATGCTCGAACTTCTCGAATCTGATGCCGAGATACTCGTCGCTGGGCCAGAGCGACCTGTCCTTGGGAAGCCTGAGCGGATGGCCGCCGAGCCTACGGTACACATCGTCTGGGACGGAATCGGCGACCACGATGCACGCGGTCTGCGGGTCGACGGCAAGAAGCGAGTCATCGAACAGCGCATGAATGTCCGACCTCAGCAGCAGGCCGTTCTCCACGACGTTCGTCGGGGCGCCACGGTAGTCGAGGATGTGCGCCGCCTGCAGCGTGCACCCTGTCTCGACGCCCGTGACGGCACAGGTCCCTCCGTAGGCCTCCATCAGCTTTCTCCTGAAGCGACCCTGCCCCTCGCGTACCTTCATGGAGACGACCTTCGCCGTGCGCTCGTCGCGCATCAGCTCCTGAGCCGGTCTGTGATCGAGCCCCACGAACTCTTCGCCCACAAGATAGTCGTGCACCCCCGACCGGAACAGGTGCTCGGTCTCCGGCGTCACGGGGCCGTGGAGCACGAAGGTCTCGTCTGACGGACGGTACTCCTCCACGAAGGCAAGGGACCGGAGGTATCCCCTTCCGGTGTCGACGAAGACTCCGACCGGAAGGCCGTCCCTCATACAGTTCTTAAGCGAATCATTCCACTGGGAGTCCGTCTCACCGCCCTTGTTGTTACGATGGGCCGCGTAGATGAGGTCCCAGTCGCCGTCGGGAAGTTTGATCATCGAGCCGTCGGCGTCATACATCTCGCCGCTCTTGATGGTGACGCTCAGAGCGTAGGGAGAGCCCGAGGGCTTGTGAATGCCCCGTTGGGCCGCATGGGCGAAGTCGTCTCTCACGCCGGGGAGGCGCTGACCTTTTCCGTAGAGCCGGCTGCCCACCGTCCCGTTGTGGTCCATGAACCACTGGTAAGCAGCCGCATAGTCGCTCCTCCGGTGCTCGTCGATGAACGAGAGGGCCCTCTCCACGGTGAGGTCCACGTCTCGCAATGTGTCATCAGCCCGCTCGATGGACCTGTCGTGCGAGCCCTGCTCGTCATCAGCCATGAATCCGGCCCTCCAAGACGCCGATACCGCTTGAAAGCATAACCGACACGCATCGACAGGGGGCAGTATGTAGCCCCTACCCCCGCTCCAGCTCCAGCAGGGCCGCCTTGCGCTCGATGCCTCCCGCGTAGCCCGTGAGCTCGCCCTTGGAGCCCACCACGCGGTGGCACGGCACCATGAGCGACACGGGGTTGTGCCCCACCGCGCCGCCCACCGCCTGGGCGCTCATGCGCTCGATGCCGCGCTCCTCGGCCAGCATCCGTGCTATCTGCCCGTAGGTCATGGTCTGCCCGTACGGGATGGTCTGCAGCACCTCCCACACGCGCCGGCGGAATGCCGTGCCCTCGAGCCTGAGGGGCGGCACAGGTCCGGGGTCCTCCCCGGCAAAGTAGGCATCCAACCAGCGATCCACCTGGGAGAAGACGGCCGGCTCCCCGCCGCGCGACATGGGCTCTGCCTCGGGGTCCGACCCCACGCCCTCCTGGCCCTCGAACCACAGCGCGCAGACGGCCCCGTCCTCCCCCTCCACGATGATCGCCCCCAAGGGAGATTCGTATCGATGCAGGTACCTCATGATGCCCCCCTTCCTCCACGCCTGCCCCTTGCCACCGACACCGCAGGGTCGGATAGCTCCGTCACGGCACCGCCGGCCACCGCCCAGAGGTACAGGCTGGCCACGCTGCCGTAGGGGCTGAACCTGCGACGATACCGTTCAAAACGCTCGGGACCCACCTCGCGGTGCCGGTACACCATGCGCAGGCCGCGATGGATCGCGAGGTCGCCATAACTGAAGACATCCGGGCGCTGCAGACAGAACAGCAGGATCATCTCCGCCGTCCACACGCCCACGCCCTTGAGGGAGCTGAGGGCCGCGACGGCATCGGCGTCGTCCATGGCCCTGACGGCGTCCAGGTCGAACGACCCCTCGTCCACCCGTTCGGCGAAGTCCAGTATGTAGGAGGCCTTGCGCCCGGAGAGACCCAGGGCCCGCAGACCCTCCTCCCCCGCCCCGAGGACGGTGACGGCGTTCACGGTGCCGAGGCTCCCCCGGAACCGGCCCCAGACCGTGGCGAGCGCCTTGGTGGAGATCTGCTGGCCCACGATGTGGTGCACCACGGCCGAGAAGAGGTCGGGGTCCACCTCCCTGCGGACGGGCCCCACCCGGTCTATGACCCGTGCGAGCCGCTTGTCTCGCTTGCGAAGGTGGTCGAGTTCTCTCTCCCCGTAGACGAAGTGCACCGCTCCCCCTCTCCGTTGGGGTCAGTATAGAACATCTGTTCTGTATATGCTACAGTGGTGTCCCTAAAAGTTCGGACGAGGAGGGGAGGTGGTCACCATGACGAGAAAACGGCGCAAGCCCATCCCTGTAGGCACCATCAGCGCCATAGATGTCACGCGGGCCCACATGCCAAAGCACGACGGCTGGGTATGCCGGGGAGGTCTCCACGGGGACACGGCGTACAACCGGCGCCGGGAGAAGGCGGAGCTCAAGCGCATCCTCAAGGAGGAGGGCGGCCACGGTCGCCCTCCTTTTTTACGGCGAGAACGGGTCCCCATACCACACGGCACCTCCCTCGAACGTCACATGGTGGACGACCGGGCCCACCGCCCTCCCTATACTCCAAAAGCATCAGTTATTTTTCAGTAAAGGAGGGCCCATGATCCGTCCCACCGCTCCGATGCTCCGCGTCCCCGCCCTCGCACTGGCTGTGGTCCTCGCTGCCACTCTCGGCGGGTGCGGGTCCCGTCCGTCGTCGTCCCCCGAGGCCGAGGCCGAGGTCGAGAGCTCCCAACCCAGCGAAGACACATCCGAGGCCGCGCCCGCACCGGAACCCGAGCCCGAACCCGCCGAGGACCCCGATGTCCCCAAGGAGCACCGCAACGCGCTCGTCAAGGCGCAGTCCTACTCGGACATCATGTCCATGTCCAAGGCAGGCCTCTACGACCAGCTGACCTCCGAGTACGGCGAGGGCTTCTCGGCAGAGGCGGCGCAGTACGCGGTGGACAACGTCGAGGCGGACTGGAACGCCAACGCCCTCAAGAAGGCCGAGAGCTACAGCGACACCATGCACATGTCCAAGGCCGGCATCTACGATCAGTTGGTGTCCGACCACGGCGAGCAGTTCGCTCCCGAGGAGGCGCAGTACGCGGTCGACAACATCAAGGCCGACTGGAACGCCAACGCCCTGGCCAAGGCCGAGAGCTACCAGGACACCATGAACATGTCGCCGTCGGCCATCTACGACCAGCTGGTCTCGGACTACGGCGAGCAGTTCACACCCGAGGAGGCCCAGTACGCGGTGGACCACCTGAGCTCGTAGGGAACGGCATCATCTAATGTAGTTTACGGGGCGGCCGCGGGCCGCCCTTTTCCGTGGTGGGCGGAGGGCGCGGAGGACCCCGGGGCCGCAGCGCAGAGGGGCCCGATGCACGATGCGGCACGAGGGGATCGCGATGCGCGGACAGAGCCCCTCAGTGACTGCCGAGGGCCTTGAGCCCCACGATCGACCCCACGAGGAGCACGAGACAGAGCGCCTGGGCCCCGTTGATGGGGGACTCGCCCGTGACGGCGCCCCACACCACCGTCAACGTGGCCCCGACGCCCACCCATACGCCGTTGGCAACACCCACGGGCAGCTCGCGGAGCGCGAAGGACAGGCCGAGCATGGAGCCGGCCAACCCGACGGCGAAGACCACCGTGGGGACCACCTGCATGAACCCGCAGGAGCGGTCGAGGGCAACCGCCCATACCGCCTCCAAGCAACCGGACAGAATCAGGACGAGCCAATGCATGACGGCGCCTTTCTCCTCGAAGGAACGAAAGTGCGCCGTCTTTTCCAACCTGGTACGGCTGCCCTCGTCAGGGCCCTTGGGGACGAAAGAACGGGCGGGACGCGTCGGGCGCCCCGCCCGTGGGTCACGAGCGGTTGCGGAAGAAGTAGTACCAGGCGGCGTAGCAGACGCCCAGCACCACGGCCACCGGAAGCAGCCACCGCACGATGATGGCCACGCCACGGAAGAACAGGTTCACCAGGGCGAGGACGACGATGACCACCAGGCAGCCGAGACCGCAACCGGTGGCGTTGTCGCCGTTGAAGCGTGGGGGCATGGCTCCTCCTTGGGTCGTTGCCGTTCAGGGCCTGATTCTACCAGCCCCGGCCGGCGGCGGTCCCTACTCCCCCGCCACGGCCTCGGCCACACGTGCACGCTGCTTCTTTCCCAGCCCGCGCAGGGTGCGGCCGGCGCTGATGCCGACCTCCTCCATGAAGGCCGTGGCGCGGGCGCGGTCCCAGCCGGGAAGCGCCGAGAGGAACCGCACCACAGTGAGGGAGCGGGCGACGTCGTCCACGGCGTCGAGCACGTCCGTGGGCGAGACCGTGCCGGACTTGAGGTTGGCGAGCAGATCGCTGCGCAGCTTGCGGGTCTGGGCGGCCTTGGAGAGGGGCTTGGCCTCGGCAGCGGGCTCGGGATCTGGGGTCGCGGCGGGTGCCTCGGGGACGGGCGCCTCCTCGGGCGCGGGGCCCGGCTGCTCGGCGGCCTCTGCACCGGTGCCGCCCTCGGGCTCGGACTGGTCGGCCTTGGGCTTGCGGGAACGGCGACGACGACGCGGTTTGGGGGCGTCCGCCCCGACGTCGGGCTGATCGGCGGCGGGCTCGGCCGTGGGCTGGTCGGCCGCGGGTGCGTGCTCGTCGGCGGGAGCCTCGGGCTGCTTCTCGGCGACGGGCTGCTTCTCGGCGACGGGCTCTGCGGCCTTCTCGGCAGCCGCCTTGGACCGGCTGCTGCGGCGACGGCGCCCAGCGCGGCCGGGGCGAACGTCCTTCTGCTCGGGCTCGGCGGGAGGCTCGGCCGCCTGGGCATCCGCGGCATCGGCCTCCACCTCGGCGGCAGGGACCTCCTCGGGCGTTGCCTCTGGAGCGGCGACCTGCCCCTCGGCGGCGTCAGCGGCATCGGCTGCGGGCTGCTCGGCATCCGCCGTCTCGGCGGCCTGCTCCTCGGTGGGCTGCTCCGCCCTGGGCTTGCGGGACCTGCGGCGACGGCGCGGCTTGGGGGCGTCGGCCTTCTCGGCGGGCGCGGCGTCCGCAGGCGCCTCCGCCTCGGCGGGAGCCTCGAGCTCGACGGGCTCGTCCTTGGGCGCGGGCTCGGCCTTGGGAGCCTGCTGTGCGGGCTGCTGCTGGGCGCCCTGGCCGTCGGCGGCCTGCTGCCTGCGCTGACCGCGCGAGCGCTGGCTCTGCTTGCGGTAGGTGCCCTCGCGGCGCTTGCCGCCGTCCTGCGCCTGCTCGTCGCGACCGGCGGGCAGGGCCGCCATGGCGGAGTCCACGTCGTAGTCGCTGAAGAGGTCCAGCGCCACGATCTCCTGCTCCAGCTTCACGTTGCGCTCGAGCATGTAGGAGACGAGGCCGCGGTAGCGCTCGTACTCCAGGAGCTGGGCCAGAAGGTCGCGGTCCTTGGACGTGAGCGGGTGGATGGCCTTGCGATAGGCAGGGTTGGCGAGCTCGGCGATGCCCATGTGGAAGAGCCCCACCTCGCAGCCGAGGGTGTCCTCGATGACCTTGTGGGCCTTGAGGCCGGCGTAGTCGATGTCGCCGAAGTGCGCGAACTCCACGTCCGGGTTCTGCTCGTGAATCATGCGCAGCAGCGCGCGGTGGCGCGGCGACACGGAGCCCTGGGTGTAGATGTAGACGTCGTCGTCGTTGCAGCGGCGGTAGGCGTCGAGGTTCTCCACCGTGACGATGCGGCGGGCACGCACGTAGGCGCGGTCGATGTTGGCGAGGTCGGCGTCGAACATCGAGATGCCGTTGGGCAGGATCGAGGCGTCGACGGCGCCCTTCTGGGTGATGAGCACCACGGGGCCCTTGACGCAGATGGTCTTGAGGTCGGCCACGACGCCGGCCTCCTCGAGCGCGCCCACATTGGAGCGGCTGGCGCTGGAGCCACGGCGGCGCAGCGTCTGGGCCACGCGCTTGAGGCCCACGCGGTCGAGCTTCTTGGTGTCACCGGTGACGAGCAGCGAGAGCTCTCGCGGGGTGAGGGGCGAGTCGACCTCGTCGAGGTACTCGGCCGCCTCCTCGGTGATGCGGGGGTCGACAGGACCCGACGTGCGGCGACGCCCATGGCGCTGCGCATGGGACTGGACGCCCTGGGACTGGGACTGCTGCTTGCGGGCGACGGCCTCCTCGGCGCGGGCCTGCTCGGCCTCCTCCTGGGCCACGCGGGCGGCGAGCTTCTCGAGCTCGTGGGTGGCCTTGTCGGCGTCCTCCAGGGTGACGGTGTCCACGTAGGTGCCGCCGTCGTGCTTGGACTTGGTCATGCGCACGATGCGCTGGCTCTCCAGCGACTGAACAGCCGAGAAGATCCACTGGGCCTGCTTGCGGGAGGCCTCGTCGTCGTGCTCGAGGTAGGACGGCAGGATGTCGGATGGGACCAGGGTGGGCGGCTCGTCGGCGGACGCGGCCTCGTCGAAGGCGGCGCAGAGCCTCTCGAGCAGCTGGTACTTGAACGTGTCGGTGGGTTTCAAGAAGCGACCTCCAAGCCGCGGGGACGTGCGATGGGAGCCCGGCGGCGTGGAGCCATGGGCCATGACAGTGTATATCGCCCGTATGGTGGGTTTATAAGCAGCGGACACTTGGGACGAGGTGGGCCGCGGCCACGGGGGAGCGGACCGGCTCCCCCTCCCCCTCCTCCCGCTCCTCCCGCTCCTCCGTTTGTCGGTACTCTCAATCGCGTTCAGGAAGGCGAGCGGTATCTCATCCGACGTGAGCGGCGGGGTCTCCAACACCTGAAAACGCCTGAGGGTACCGAAGAACGTTGAAACTACCGACAATCGTAAAAAGTACTGAAATCGCAGGAAAACGTACCGGTTTTTGCTACCATTGGCCCCACGTCCGAGACGGAGGTGCCTATGAGCATCGTTCTCGGCGGTCTGGCGGCGCGGGCGTTCTGGACCTCGCGTCTCACACCACTCTCCCCTACAGATGCAAAAGCCGCGTTGACCCAAAGCCGGTACTCCGCCAAGACCGCCTCGACAATCGCCGCCACCCAAGCCTTCCAGATGGCGGAGCCCATGCTGCGTTGTGGCCAAGCGGCCCGCGACCCCCTCTGGCGCCCCATATGGGACGAGGCGGGGCATGCGGTGGGTTGGCGCGACCTCCCACCGGTGCCCATGGACTACTACGTGGGCGCCAACCGCAGGAGTTACCCGCTCAAAGGCGAAAGACGCCATTGGGTCAAACGGTTTCCCCTGCAGGGGTCGATCCTGTCGGTGGACGAGGAGCCGGGCCTCTTCGTGGTGAGCCCCGCGGCACACATCGTCCTCTCGGCGCGCTGGGTCGACGACGTCGCATCCGTCATCCAGGCGATGGAACTGTGCGGCACGTACCTCCTACGCCCGGACACACGGTGGGGTTTCTCGAGAAGCGAGAAACCCCTCACCTCGCCGGGGGAGATCCAATCGGTGGTCGACCAGTGCCGCGGCCTCAAAGGGGTGAAGCGGGCACGTCGGTCCGCCGCCGCGGCCATCGCAGGCAGCGCGTCCCCTATGGAATCGGCGCTCACCCTCCTGCTGACTCTGCCGCTGGAGCAGGGAGGCTACGGACTTCCGGCACCTCTGCTGAACCCGACGGTCGCGACCGAGGCGACGGCCCGGGGACTCACGGGCGGCGCCGCGGCGCTCAGGCCCGATCTCTTCTGGCCAGACGCCGCCCTCGACCTCGAATACGACAGCGACACGTACCACGGCGACCCGAGCCGGGCAGAAGCGGACCGCGGAAGGAGGACGGCCCTCCAGATCGCCGGCGTGGAGCCCGTCTCGGTGACACGGTCCATGGTCGCCGACCCCGACATATGCGACAACCTCGCGAGGTTGGTGGCCCGACGACTCGATGTGCCGTTCTATGCGCCGGATCCGGCACAGCAGCGCCTGCTGAGGACGCGGCTTCTGGGCAGGCATCTCCCCCTCTAGGCCCTGCACCTATCGTCCCGCCGCCGTCGGTGCATCACCCGCACCCCGCCGTTTGTCGGTAGGTTTGCCGTTTGTCGGTACCCTCAACCGCTTTCAGGCGCCAATAGAGCTACCGCTGGCGGCCCAGAAACTACCGTTTACCTCTCTGAACACGCTGAAGGGTACCGACAAACGGAGGGGGAGGTGCGCCCCTACAGCAGGCCCGACCTCTGCGCGCCGTGGTAGGCCGCGCCCACCATGCCGGCAAGGTTGCCCAGGGCTGCCGGGCGGATGGGGATGTCGCGGCACGTGCGGATGACCGTGTCGCGGTAGGCGTCCTCCACGAGCGGCCCGAAGAGGTCGAACGCCGCGCTCATGCCGCCGCCCACCACGAAGGCGTCGGGATCGAGGGTGCACGCGACCATGGCCAGCGCGCGCCCGAGGTAGCGGCCGTACTCGTCCAGGGCCTCCACGGCCACGTCGTCGCCGTGACGGGCGGCCTCGAACACCGGCAGCGAGTGGGCGTCGTGCTCCAGCTCCACCGGCACCTGGCCGTGGCGGGCACAGGCGTCGCGGTAGAGGTGCACCAGGCCGCGGGCGCTCGTGTACATCTCCAGGCAGCCGCGGTTGCCGCAGCCGCACAGACGGCCGCCGGGCACCACGGGCAGGTGGCCGATCTCGCCGGTGCCGCCGCGGCCCACCACGACCTTGCCGTCGACCACGATGCCGCCGCCCACGCCGGTGCCCAGGGTCA
>CBCSOI010000014.1:0-14911 GCA_965141595.1 uncultured Atopobiaceae bacterium
GCCCCCACCCCTTCCGGAGGGGTGGGGGCGCCTGCCGTCGTTCTCCTGCCACCGGCCACGAATGGGTTGGTAAGTGTGCTGTGCAGGCGACTGGGAGCGGCCTAACTCATCGTTGTCGCGGTTCAAGGCGATGTGGTCGAATCTGCTTGTTTGTGGCCAAGAACAAAGTGTGCGGCAATCGAATGACAATGGATAAACGATGCGCCGTTTACCACTTTTTAGATACCGTTCAGCGTAAGTGTGCAATCTGCTAATGAATCTAATTAGGACGTTTGATCAAATGACGGTGTCGGCAAAAGAAAGGAGTTAAATTGAGTTCAAATTGGTTTGGATACGGTCCGTTCTCAGGATTGCGGCCGGCTTAACGCCATGGATTGGCAGAGACTTGTTAATTGGGTGCAGATTCGTCTCGAGCGTTCCAACCCAGTGCCCCCGCACCTGAATGTTCTACGCACCGTATGGGGCGCCGTTCTTGTTGCGGTAACGGTGATAATGATATCTGGTTTTATATGGTATCCTCTTGTGCGCTCTGGTGCGGGAGACCTTGTGGCGGATCGTGTCTTCTCGGTGGTTTGCAAGGCACTCTTCTGGGTCTATGTGGGTACGTTGGCGGCTCGCCCTCTTTTCAGGCGATTTTCTTAGAAGTGGCACGGGGTGCGTCTCCCGTGCCGCTTCTCATCCTTCCAAGGTGCCATGATATTAGGCGGCAACTGCGATAAAGAGGGCGGCGACATTTGTCATTTCACCAAGTCGGCCGATGATGACGAGAGGGGGAGGGCTGCTCGGCAACGCCGCGCACCAAGGCCGCACAGTAGGCCCCTCTCGACGTAAAGGCCCCTTGTCGTGCGATTGGTCGCTCGCTAAGGCCCGCCTGTTCCTCGAAAACCGTTCGCCAAGCCCTCCTCGACGCAAAGGGGGCTTGGCGAACGCACAGCAAGGCCCCCTTGCAGCCCGATGCCTTTACTGTGCGCCCGTGCTGTACGGGCGGCGCCCTGCGGCCTCCGGGGCGCCCGGTCCGTCAGTCGCTTCGGGCGGGGTGGCGGCGTTGCTGCACAGTCGGGGCCGTGTGACAGCAAAAGAACCCGACCAAAGTGACACCTACTGTGCGGCCGGCGCCGCATGACAGCCGCCGCCCCCGCCGGCCGTCGGCCATCGGTGGCGTATGCTGGTGGCGACTGCACCTTTGGATGGGGGAGATGGCCATGGCCACGCGGATCATCACGTCGCGGCACGTCTTCGACGGGCTGGGGGACCGCACGCGCCCCGCTGCCGTGGTGGTCGACGGTGACCGCATCGTGGCCGTTGTGGACCCGGACCACGCCCACCTCTACCGGGATGCCTCCACGGAGGTGGAGGACTGGGGCGACGCCTTCGTCTGCGCCGGCCTCCACGACGCCCACCAGCACGTGTTCCACTCGGCGCTCTACCCCTCGGCCCTCGCCATGGAGTACTGCGGCACCTCCGAGGCCGACTGTGCCGCCCGCATGTACGAGTTCGCCAAGGACCGCCCCTGGGGCATGTGGGCCCTCTCCCACGGCTGGCGCGACATGCTCTGGGACCCGCCCATCGCGCCCACGCGCCTCTCGCTCGACGCCTACTTCCCCACGACCCCTGCGGCCATGTACTCCGGCGACTCCCACACCCTCTGGCTCAACACCTGCGCCATGCGCGAGCTGGGCATCGACGAGGACACCGAGCCCCCGGCCGGCGGCTCCTTCGACCGCGACGAGAACGGCCGCCTCACCGGCGTGCTCCGCGAGGGTGCCGGCATGTACTACGTGGCCCGCGTCCTGGAGTCGCTGCCCAGGGAGCAGCTCCACCGGGTCTTCCGCGACTGGCTGGCCGAGCTCAACCGCCGCGGCGTCACCTCGGTCTGCGACATGGGCCTCTCGGCCATCCCCGGCTGCGACGCCGTGCTCGACGACGTGTGGTCGGACCTCGACCGTGCCGGCGAGCTCACCGTGCGCGGCCACCTGTTCCCCACGCTGCCCCTCGACGGCGACCTCTCCCGCATCCAACGCCTGCAGTCCGAGCTCACGGGCCCCATGCTGCGCGCCCCCGGCGTCAAGCAGTTCTTCGACGGCGTGAGCAGCGCCCACACGGCGTGGCTGCTGGAGCCCTACGCCAACCCGCGCTTCCCCGGCGACTGCGGCCACCCAGCCATCCCCGCCGTGCAGATGCGCTCCATCGTGCTCGAGGCAGCCGAGGCCGGCATCGCCGTGCGCATCCACACCATCGGCGACGCCGCCGTGCACGAGGGGGTCTCCATCTTCGAGGAGGCCAGGGAGCGCTTCGGCGCGCCGTCGCAGGGGCGGAACTGCCTCGAGCACATCGAGAACCTCG
The DNA here is from genome assembly GCA_965141595.1 of uncultured Atopobiaceae bacterium. Taxonomy (GTDB): domain Bacteria; phylum Actinomycetota; class Coriobacteriia; order Coriobacteriales; family Atopobiaceae; genus Granulimonas. The sequence goes on from CBCSOI010000014.1 coordinate 2,344, forward strand.
AGCGCGGCGACGTGGCCCGCATGCGCGACGCCGGCATCGTGGCGTCCGTGCAGCCCCAGCACATCGTCATCGACGTCACGCAGCCCGCCCGCGACCTCGGCGAGGAGCGCGCCTCCTTCATGTGGCCGTTCCGCACCTATCTGGACAGCGGTGTGCCCATGGCCTTTGGCACCGACGCCCCCTGCGTGCCCTGCGACCCCGCCGCCATCGTCCACGACGCCGTGACCCGCCGGGACGCCTCGGGAGAGCCCTCGGGTGGCTGGCTGCCCGAGCAGCGCGTGAGTGCGGCCGAGGCCGTGCGCGCCCTCACCCTCGGCGGCGCCGTGGCCGTGGGCCGCGAGCACGAGCTGGGCACCCTGGAGCGCGGCAAGCTCGCCGACCTCGTCGTCATCGACCGCAACCCCCTCTCGGATAACCCCGACGCCCTCCACGACGCCCGGGTCCTCGCCACCTACGTGGGAGGCCGCAAGGTCTTCGACGGGGTTTGAAGGGACCGTTCGGCCCCGGCCCCCGTCAGGCCGGTCTACGGCTGATGTTCCGGTCGGGGATGGTTTGAGGGATACCGCTTGCGGGAATCTTAAAAATACTGTTGCAGGGTAATTCACGGGCCCAGCGGGCCCCGTATCCTGTAACGGTACGTTGCATCGTCCGTGCCCACAGTGAGGAGATGTGTATGCGTTGCAACCATTGCGGCCGCGATAACGACGAGGATGCGCGCTTCTGCAGCAGCTGCGGCAGCCCCCTCGACGGCGCCGTCGACGAGGGGCCCGCCGTCGGGGAGCCCGTCGAGGAGGCCTCTGTCGGCCCCGAGGAGCTCGAGGCCGACATCGCGGTGGCCGCGGAGGCCGAGGGGGCCCTCGCCGCCGCCGATGCCGGGGACGTGCCCGCCGACGCCGTCCCCGCGCCCGATGAGACCGTCGTCGTGGAGGCCGAGGAGACGACCGTCGCCCCCGTCGTGGAGGAGGTCGTGGCCGAGGAGGCCGTCGTCGCCGAGGAGGCGCCCGACGCCGCACCCGAGAAGCAGCCGCTGCCCGACGTTCCGGGCGCCCCGGTCCCGCCCGAGGAGTTCCAGCCTGCAGCCGGGCCAGCGCCTGAGCCCCGGCGCCCGCCTCGCCAGACGCCGCCCCCGCCGGTCCAGCCGCCCACCGGCGGCCCGTCGGCCGCCCCTGTTCCCCCGTCGCAGCCCCCCGTGGTCGCGATGCCGGTCCAGCGCGGCGTCCTCGGCCAGGCATGGCACGACCTCACCGGCTCCCAGGGCTGGTTCGGCCGTGTGTTCGTCCTCATCCTCATGAACCTCGTGCCGGTGCTCGGCTGGTACGTCTCCGGCTACATGCTCCAGTGGGGCGCCTCCGCCGGCGACGGGGCCGAGGGGCTGCCGCGCCGCAGCTTCAGCCGCTCCACCCTGTGGCTGGGCTTCCTCTACGGGGTCCTGGGACTGCTCGGCGGCCTCGCCGCCGCAGGCCTGTTCTACGTGGGCGTCATCCCCGTCCTCGGCGCCATCTTCCTGTTCTGCTGGGGTGTGGTGGTCTCCGTCTACACCACGGTGGCCGGCGTCCGCATGGCCATCAAGGGCAACTTCGGTGCGGCGTTCGACCTCTCCGAGATCGTCGAGGCCTTCAAGCGCGACCCGTGGGGCGCCATCGTCGCCGTCTTCGTGCCCGGCCTCGTCGCCGGCGCGATCGTGTGCGTGCTCGCCATGCTCCTGCTGACTGCCGCCGCGGGTTCCCTGTACGCCAGCAGCTACTACCTGTACTCCGGTTCGTACTACGGGAACGGCTACGGCCTCGACCCGCTGTCGACGGTCGGGTCGGTGCTCGGCATCCTCGGGCCCGCCATCGTGATCGTGGCCCTGGTCGCCGCCTTCGTGGGCACCTTCGCGCAGCTGTGGTCCGTGCGTGCCGTGGGCGTGTGGGTCGACCGCAACGCCCCCCAATGGAAGCACGTCTCACGGGACGACCGCGGATTCGGCTTCCGTTCCGAGTAGGGCGCGCCGCACGACGAGAGCCGGCCGAGAGGGGCCGTACGGTGGGGACGACCCGCCGTGCGGCCCCGTCACTTTGGTCGGGCACCTGGCGTGTCACACGGCCGGATGTCGGGCTCCGCCGGTGCGGCCGGCGCCCCTGTGGCAGCGAACGAACCCGACCAATGTGACGATGGTTCGAATATTTACTCGGTGCCGACCCGGCCGTCCACCCACTCCCACAGGACCTCGTCCATGGGGGCCATGAGCACGGGCACGGGGTCGTCGGCGCCATCGCGGTCCGCGCGCTCCATGGCGGCGAGCAGGGCGTCCTCTGCCGAGAACCCGTCGACCACCGGGAAATCCGGGCGCGAGAAGGCACTTATGAGGCCGTCGAGCACCGCACGGGCCTCCGGGGCCCCGGAGCCGTCCACGAGGGCCCGCACGGCGGCCGGCTCATGGCGGCCGAGCTCCTCATCCAGGATCATGCTCGCCCGGGGTGGGAGGTCCGCGGCCGTCTCGACGACGTCGACGACGATGCGGCGAGGGTTGACGGGGGCGTCTGCAGCCACGGGGGTCCTCCTTCTGAGAATGGGTAACCGATTGCCATTCCCATTGTATAACTGGGATGTAGTTTAAATACTTGGCGTAGGGCCCATCTCGCGCCGCCGGCCGCGCCGCGCCGCTCCCACCTGCAGGGACCTTTTTCTTCCCTACGAATAATCCTTAATTTTTGTACTCACAGCACAGTTTATGTACCATCCCGGGACCTCCCGGCCTCGGGCATCCCAGCTTCTTCAGCCGGGGGAGCGGGGGCCGGTCGCGTTACCATGGACCCACGAACCGCCGAGAGGAGCCCCCATGAACCACGGCCTTGTCACCGTCGCCGCCGCGACCCCCGCCATCCACGTCGCCGACGTCGGCTTCAACGTCGTGGCCTGCGTGGAGGAGACCCGCGCGGCCGCCGCCCACGGCGCCTCCGTGGTGGTGCTCCCGGAGTGCTGCCTCACGGCCTACACCTGCGGCGACCTCTTCCTGCAGGACACCCTGCTCGACGCCGCCGAGGAGGGCCTGGCCGAGTTCCTTGACCGCACGGCCGACCTCCCCTGCCTCGTGTTCGTCGGCCTGCCCCTCCGCCAGAACGGCAAGCTCTACAACGTGGCCGCCGCCTGCTGCGCGGGCGAGCTGCTCGGCGTCGTGCCCAAGCTCAACATCCCCACCTACAACGAGTTCTACGAGGGCCGCCACTTCGCCGCTGGTCCCGGGGCGTGCGTCGACGCTGAGGTTGCCGGTCGTACCGTGCCCTTCGGCGCGCGCCAGCTGTTCTGCTGCCCCGGCATGCCCTCCCTCAAGGTGGGCGTGGAGGTCTGCGAGGACCTCTGGGTGGCGTGCCCGCCCTCCGTGGGCCTCGCCCAGGCCGGCGCCACGGTGGTCTGCAACCTCTCCGCCTCCAACGCCCTCGTGGGCAAGGCCGACTACCGCCGCTCCCTCGTCTCGGGCCAGAGCGCCCGGCTCCTCTGCGCCTACGCCTACGCGAGCTCCGGTTGGGGCGAGTCCACCCAGGACGTCGTCTTCTCGGGACACGACCTCGTGGCCGAGGACGGCCGCATCCTCTCCGAGGGCCGGCCCTTCGGCGACGGCCGGGCCCTGGCCCAGGTGGACGTCGCCTTCCTCTCTGAGGAGCGCCGCCGGCTCTCCACCTGGACGTCGGCCCCGTCGCCCGCGGCCGCCGGCTACCGGGAGGTGCGCCTGCCCGACGCCTTCGCCGAGGCCGTGGGTGCCCCGGCCCCCGTGACCCGGTTCGTGGACCCGCACCCCTTCGTGCCCGACGACCCCGCCACCCGCGCCTCCCGCTGCGAGGACATCCTCGACATCCAGGCCCACGGCCTCGCCCAGCGCATGGCCCACACCCGCTCCGCCACGGCCGTGGTGGGCGTCTCGGGCGGCCTGGACTCCACGCTCGCCCTGCTCGTGTGCGCCCGTGCCTTCGACCTCGTGGGCCTCGACCGCGCCGGCATCGTGGCCGTCACCATGCCGGGCTTCGGCACCACCGACCGCACCCGTGGCAACGCCCGCGCCATGGCAGACGCCCTGGGCTGCACGCTCCTCGAGGTGCCCATTGCCGACGCCGTGCGGCAGCACTTCGCCGACATCGGCCACGACGAGGCCGTCCACGACGTCACCTATGAGAACTCCCAGGCCCGCGAGCGCACCCAGGTCCTCATGGACCTCGCCAACCAGCGCGGCGGCCTGGTCATCGGCACCGGCGACCTCTCGGAGCTCGCCCTCGGCTGGGCCACCTACAACGGCGACCACATGTCCATGTACGGCGTGAACGCCGGCGTGCCCAAGACCCTCGTGCGCCACCTCGTGGCCCACGTGGCCCGCACCTGCGGCGACACGGGCCTCTCCGCCGTGCTCGACGACGTGCTCGACACCCCGGTCTCCCCGGAGCTCCTGCCTGCGGGGGAGGACGGCACCATCGCCCAGCGCACCGAGGACCTCGTGGGCCCCTACGAGCTCCACGACTTCTTCCTCTACGCGGTGCTCCGCCAGGCCTTCCCGCCGGCCAAGGTGTTCGCCCTGGCCTGCAGGGCCTTCGTGGACCAGGAGCTCGAGGCCGGCCGCGAGCCCGCCTTCGACCGCGCCACGGTCCTCCGCTGGCTCCAGACGTTCTACCGTCGGTTCTTCTCCCAGCAGTTCAAGCGCAGCTGCCTGCCGGACGGCCCCAAGGTGGGCTCCGTGGCCGTCTCGCCCCGCGGCGACCTCCGCATGCCCAGCGACGCCTCGGCGGCCCTGTGGGTGACCCAGGCCGAGGCCCTCGAGGTCTGAGGGCCCGCACCCCTCCGTGCACGATCGGTGACGGCCCGTCCTGTGACGGCGCCGCAGGTTAACGGACACCCCGCGCCGGGTACAGCGGTCTAGAGCCGTGCCCGGCACGGACCTACATGATGGCCGTGGTGGTGGATAATCTAAGTCTGCGTGATGAAGATTTCCTCATGGGCCTTGCCCTAGGTCCATGGGCTGGCTAGGATACTTCGTGTCAGAACACACCCCGCACCGTGGCGGGGGCGCCGAGAAGGCGCACGCAGAAGGAGGAACCGCTATGAATCTCAAGCCGCTGGGTGACCGCGTCCTCGTGAAGCCCGCCCCCAAGGAGGAGAAGACCTCCACCGGTCTCTACATCTCCTCGGGTGCCCAGGAGAAGCCCCAGAAGGGCGAGGTCGTCGCCGTGGGCGAGGGCAAGCGCGACGACGCCGGCAACCGCATCCCGGTCGATGTCAAGGTGGGCGACCAGGTCTTCTACGGCAAGTTCGGTGGCAACGAGATCAAGGTCGACGGCGAGGAGTACCTGCTCCTCCGCGGCGACGACATCTACGCCATCATCGAGGGCTAACCCCTCCACTCACGCACCATCTGCACCCAAACCCTCACAGGAGGTACGCATACCATGGCTAAGAACATCAAGTTCGGCACCGACGCCCGCGCCAAGCTCGCCGCCGGCGTGAACACCCTGGCCGACGCCGTGACCACCACCATGGGCCCCAAGGGCCGCTACGTGGCCCTGCAGCGCCCCTACGGCGCCCCCACCATCACCAACGACGGCGTCTCCGTGGCCAAGGAGATCGAGCTCAAGGACCCCGTGGAGAACATGGGCGCCCAGCTGGTGAAGGAGGTCGCCACCAAGACCAACGACACCGTGGGTGACGGCACCACCACCGCCACGCTGCTGGCCCAGGTCATCGTCAACGAGGGCCTCCGCAACGTTGCCGCCGGCGCCAACCCGCTGGCCATCCGCCGCGGCATCGACCACGCCGTGGACGCCGTCGTGGACGACATGAAGAAGGCCGCCACGCCCGTCTCCACCAAGGCGCAGATCGCCTCCGTGGGCACCATCTCCGCCGCCGACCCCCAGATTGGCGAGAAGATCGCCGACGCCATGGAGGTCGTGGGCAAGGACGGCGTCATCACCGTCGAGGAGTCCCAGACCTTCGGCATCGAGATCGAGACCGTCGAGGGCATGCAGTTCGACAAGGGCTACATCTCCCCGTACTTCGCCACGGACAACGAGACCATGGTCTGCGAGATGAAGAACCCCTACATCCTCATGACCGACCAGAAGGTCTCCAACATCCAGGACATCCTGCCGGTGCTCGAGGCCGTCCAGAAGAGCGGCTCCGCCCTGCTCATCATCGCCGAGGACGTCGACGGCGAGGCCCTGGCCACCCTCATCCTCAACAAGCTCCGCGGCACCCTCAACGTCTGCGCCGTCAAGGCCCCCGGCTACGGCGACCGCCGCAAGCGCATGCTCGAGGACATCGCCGTCGTGACCGGCGGCCAGGTGGCCATGGAGGAGCTCGGCATCAAGCTCGCCGACACCACCGCCGAGATGCTCGGCCGCGCCAAGAGCGTCAAGGTCACCAAGGACAACACCACCATCGTGGGCGGCGAGGGCGAGAAGAGCGCCATCGACGACCGCATCGCCCAGATCAAGGGCGAGATCGAGCACACCGACTCCGACTTCGACGTCGAGAAGCTCAAGGAGCGCCTGGCCAAGCTCGCCGGCGGTGTGGCCGTCCTCAAGGTCGGCGCCGCCACCGAGGTGGAGCTCAAGGAGATCAAGCACCGCATCGAGGACGCCCTGCAGGCCACCCGTGCGGCCGTGGAGGAGGGCATCGTCGCCGGCGGCGGCGTGGCATTCCTCGACGCCTCCGAGGTCCTCTCCGGCATCGAGTGCTCCGACATGGATGAGAAGATCGGCGTGGACATCGTCTCCAAGGCCCTGGCCGCTCCCGTGAAGACCATCGCCGACAACGCCGGCTTCGAAGGCGCCGTCGTGGTGGAGAAGGTGCGCGGCATGGAGAAGGGCCACGGCCTGGACTCCGCCACCGGCGAGTACGGCGACATGATCGAGATGGGCGTGCTCGACCCCGTCAAGGTCGCCCGCGTGACCCTGCAGAACGCCGCCTCCGTGGCCGGCCTCTTCCTCATCACCGAGGCCACCGTCACCGACGAGCCCAAGGACACCACCATCGAGGAGGCCATCTCCGCGGCGGCTGCCCAGGGCGGCCAGGGCGGCATGTACTAAGCCGCACGGCACCTCAAAAGAGCGCCTGACAGGAGGGCGGCCCGTCCCAGCGACGGGCCGCCCTTCTCTGTGGGGGGGCAGGGTGTGCGGTGGAGCCCGGCCGCGCTATCCTCTGGCGTAGGCCCGCACCGTCACCGGAGGTCCCCCATGGCTCCCATGCCCCGCATCCGCCTCGCCACGCCGCAAGACGCCGTGAGGGCCCTTTGCGTCTACGCCCCCTACGTGCGGGGAACCGCCGTCTCCTTCGAGTACGACGTGCCCACCGCAGCGGAGTTTTCCGAACGCATCCGGGCCATCCTCGAGCAGGGGTACCCCTTTCTGGTGGCCGAGGAGGGCTCCGCCGTGGTGGGCTACGCCTCGCTCCGCCCGTTCGTCGGCCGCGAGGCCTACCGCCACAACGCCGAGACCACCATCTACCTCCACATGGGTGCCCGGGGGCGGGGAGTGGGCCGCGCGCTCTACCGCGCCTTGGAGGACGAGGCCCGGGCTCGCGACATCCTCGCCCTCGAGGCCTGCATCGGGGTGCCGCGGGAGCCCGACGACCCCTATCTCACCGATGCCTCCGTGCGGTTCCACAGGGCCATGGGCTATCGCGAGGTGGGCCGTTTCGAGGCCTGCGGCCGCAAGTTCGACCGCTGGTACGACATGGTGTGGATGGAGAAGCGCCTGGCCGAGCCGTTCTAGGAGGGGGGCGGGGCCGGCCCGCACCACCGTGGCGCCCTTTTCGGCTCAAAACGGCAAAACGTCGCACCACGGTGGTGCCTTCCGCCGGGGCGGCGGGGCCTGCGGCCGGGATCGCCTCAGAGAAAGAGCAGGCTGAGGAGAACGAACAACAGGCTCACGCCTGCGTCGAAGGTTCGGCCGCGCTTCCTCTCGTCATACCAGTCGAACAAGAAGACGGCCACGACATTGAGGCCGCTCAGGAGGACGAGGGTCGAGTGGCTGATGATTCCGAACCCGTAGTACAGAACCCCCAGGCCCACACATACCGCCGCGACGACGAGGCCTCCCCACGAGATGTAGCCCTCGTCCCACCAATATGCGAACTTGTTCCGAATCTTGTCCAACATCTCGACCAGCCTTACAACACGTCCGAGTTGGCTCTCCGTCTATTTAAGCCGCCTGCAAGGTGGCTACCTATTTTAGACAGGTGTAGAGCGTATGTGATGTTGAGGCAAATGCTTGAATTACATCGCCCTTGAACCATGCCAAACCCATTTCGATCATCCAAGAATATGCACTGAACAGGCAGTCCTTTTCCTTTTGGGTCAGATTGACCACCATGCTGGCGCCGACAGGACGATTATTTCCGTATCCATGGGAGACGCACCAGCCCTTCCCATAAACAGAGAAGCAGTTCCCACGTTCGCGCTGAGGGCTGGCTTCGCTAGAGATCGAGTCCATATGGTAGGTACGATAATTTGAGGTCTCGCTGGCGTATGCTGCGACGGGGGCAGTGGAGAGGGCGCATGCGACTGCGAGAAGGGCAATGCATGCCTTCTTGATGAATTCTTTCACGGTGTCTCCTTGATCGGTTTGCTGGCGCGCCTCGAACTCATCGATCAGCTTCATACTCGCCTCCTCTCCTTCGGCCGATGCAAGCACGGCTCCCTGCTCGTCGACGACGAGCAGGGAGGGAACGTGCTCCAGCCCGTACTGGTTGAAAACGGACCATTCGTCATCGACAAGAATCGGCAAGGATCCTTCGTATCGTTTGAGCTCATCGGTGTCGGGCTCTTCCACAACGGAAAACAGTCGATTGGCTGTATCGGGGCTGGAGATCAGTCGCTCTATGACCGGCTTGCAATGGGGGCACCACGTCGACCAAAACAGGACTAAGCTCTCCCCGTTGCCGGAAAGGTGCGAGAAAAGGCTCTCGTCACCCTCCAGTTCTATGTCGTTGATGTGAGCTACCTCGAGGTCATGGCAGCTGTAACCGGTAGCTTCTTCCACAGAATCGGAGGATGTCGAGGATGAGGAGATTGCATGGGTGATATGTGTGATTGCAAGGGCGCAAAACGATATGGCTGCGATGGCAATGCAGATTTTCACCACTGGGCGTTTTCCGGGTAGGCTCATTTCCTGCTCCTTCCGCCATGTGAGACGAGTGTCGGGTAAAGGGTCGGGCCATAAAACCGTGAAAAACAAAACAATGGACTCAGGTTGCAAAACGGCGTTGTGGCCCGAGGGGGAGGTGCGATAGTCTTGGAATAGTTGAGGGGGCGCCATGCAGAGGATTCTCTATATCGAGGACGACGACTCCCTGCGGGGTGCCGTGAGGCTGGTGCTGGAGAATGCGGGCTACGAGGTGGTGGCCCAACCTGATGGCGTGCGGCTTCTCGAGGCGCTTTCCCGTGGGGAAGAAGTCGGCTGCCACCTTATCCTGCTCGACATGGGGCTCCCCAAGATGGACGGCACGGCGCTGCTCCTCCGCGTTCGAGAGCGGTCCTGCGTGCCGGTGCTGGCCCTGTCGGGCCAAGACGACGAGCTGTCCGTCATCGACGCCCTGGCCCATGGCTGCGACGACTATCTGACCAAGCCCGTGCGCCCGGCGCTCCTCCTTGCCAAGGTGGCGGCCCTCCTGCGACGGGCGCGCTTTGAAGGCGAGGGCGACGGCGCAAAGAGGCCGAGGGTCCTCGAGCTGGGCAACGTGCGGTGCGGGAAGGGGGAGTGCCGCATCGGCGGCCTGCTCGTCGCCCTCACGCCGACGGAGCTGGAGCTGCTGCGCTACTACTTGGCGCGCCCCGACAAGACCGTCCCCCGCTCCCAGCTCCTGCTCGATGTGTGGGGCCTCCCCGACGGCGTCGAGAGCCGCACCGTGGACGAGATGACCAGGCGGTTGAGGCGCAAGCTCGAGTCGGCGGGGGCCTCGGTCTCCTTGAGGTCGGTCTGGGGCGTGGGGTATCGCCTCGAGGGCCCCTGCGAAAAGACGTGAGGGTCCGATGGCGTCGTGGCGTGCAAGCCTTTCGGCAGGTTTGACCCGTTATCTGCTCGCCGGGGCGGCCTTGTGCTCGGCGTTGTACGTCGTGGGGCTTCTCGGTTTTGCGGGCGCCGCCCATGGTGCCCTCTCGGGCGATCCCGGGCCGTTCCTCGACACGGAGGTGCGGTCGGTGCCCGTCGAGGAGGCGTCCCGGATGGGCCGGTCCGGCCGCGAGGGAGCCGGCCCCTATCTGGCCGACTTCTTCGCCGAGGTCGCGGAGGCCGGTCTGCGACCTGACGCCGGAAGCCCGCACACCTATAGGGCGGGGGACAGCCTCGTGTTCTACCGGGTGGTCCAAACGGGGGCCTCCGGCGTCGAGATCCGCTTCCTCGACTGCCATGAGGCGTTGCGTCTCCTTCGTGCCGTCAAGCTCGCTGCCGTCACGGCGCTGCTCGCATCCTTTGCCGCGTTTGCGGCCCTGGGCCGAAGGCTTGTCGGGGCCGTGGAGGGGAGGCAGGCCCTTTCCGACGAGATCGCGGGACGCCTGCTCCATGACGTGAAAACGCCCCTGGCCGCCTTGCTGGCTTCGGGCGAGGGGGCCGCCCCGGGTGCGGCGACGTGCCCGGAGGGCGCGCTCGACGAGCTCGCCGACGCGCTCGACCGCCTGCTTCTCCTGGGTGGCCCCTCCGGCGGCGATTCGTGTGCGACGGATGCCCGGGAGGTCGTCCTCGATGCGGCGCGCCTTGTGGACCGGGGTGCGGAGGGGCCGGGCGGCCGCTTGACGGTGGACGCCCCCGAGCCCGCCCGGGTCGTGTGCGACGGGCGGTGCGTCGCGGCCGTGCTTTACTGCGCGGCCAAGGCGGCGCTGGCGGAGGCGGACGGATGCGTGCGGCTTTTCTCCCGTTCGGGCGCGGCCGTGACGCTGGGGGTCTCGTGGGAGGTCGCGGCCGGGGTCCCGGGAAACGAGACGCTGGCACCCCTGCTCGAGCGCCTTCCCGCAGCGGAGGCGTGCGCGGTGGAGGCCGAGACGGCCGCCCGCCGTCGCTGGGTGTCGCTCGTCTACCCCCTTTCGCACGCCTGACCTGCGGCCGCCCCTGTCCCTGAAAGCGGATGGGGACGCCCTCGACCGCTTTCAGGCGCAGGGTCGGACGCATAAAATGGGGGTCGACAAGCCCGCGTCCCGAAGGAGCCCCCATGGCCTGCTCCCACCCGCACAACCAGCCCATCAACGACGAGTGCTTCGTCTGCGGCTTCGACAACCCCGCCGGCCTCGAGGCCCAGTTCGTGGAGCGCGACGACGAGCCCGGCCGCGTCGTGGGCCTCTTCACGCCCAAGCCCATCCACCAGAGCTATCCCGGCCGCCTCCACGGGGGCGTGGCGGCGGCCATGTGCGACGAGACCATCGGCCGCGCCTTCATCACCGACCACCCCGACCAGTGGGGCGTCACCATGGAGCTCAGACTGCGCTACCGCAAGCCCACGCCCATCGGGGAGCCCCTGGAGGTGGCGGGCGCCATCACCAAGGTGACCCGCCGCACCTTCGAGGGCGCCTGCGAGATCCGCCGCCAGGACGGCACCGTGTGCGTCACCGCCGAGGCCACCTACATGCGCCTGCCCGTGGAGCGCATCGTGGGGGAGTGCTCCGACGACGAGTCCTACGTGTGGGTGGACGACCCCAGGCCCGTCCCGGGGGAGGGGGCCTAGAGGGCCTTGCACTCTGAAGAACTTTCAGAGTATATTGTCTAAACTGAATATGAGATAGCAATGGTCGATGGGAGGGCAACCGTGGCCAGACCCGTCATGGACGATGCAACGTTGAGCGCGTTCTTCGAGACGGTGGCCCTGCTCATGGCCGCCGGCATACAGACCGACGAGGCCGTCTCCATGGTCGCCGAGGACGCCGAGGGCGGTTTGAGGGAGGTCTACGGGACCCTCTACGACGGGCTCGTCTCGGGTTCCACCCTTGCCCAGGCCATGGTGTCGGCCAACGCGTTCCCGCCCTACGCCGTGGCCATGGTAGCCCAGGGCGCCCGCATGGGCCGGCTCGAGGAGACGCTGCTCTCCCTGGCCAGGCGCTACGGCGACGAGGCCCGGCTCATGGAACGTGTGCGCGTCAGCCTCGGCTACCCGGCGGCGCTGCTCTGCATGATGACGGTGGTGCTGGCCTTCACCGTGGTGGGGGTCCTCCCCGTGTTCACCGACGTCTACGAGAGCCTCTCCGGCAGCCTCGTGGACGGCTCGTTCTCCCAGGTGACCGTGGCCATGGCCGTTGGCTGGGTGGCGCTCGCCGCCACCGTGGCCGCCACCGTGGCGGCACTCGGCGTCGTGGCCGGGACCCGGACGCCCCGTGGCCGCGCGCGCCTCACCGCCCTCGCCGAGCGCCTGCCGTCCACCCGCGAGGCCGCCTACGGGCTGGCCCTCTCGCGCATGGTCGCGAGTCTCTCCACCAGCGTCGCGGCCGGTGTGAACGCCGACGACGCCCTCGCCGACGCCGTCTCGGGCGCCGACCACCCCGTGCTCGCGCGCCGCGCCGAGCGCGCCCTCTCCCTCATGACCGACGCCTCCGAGCCCCGCGGCCTTGTGGACGCCCTCGCCGAGG
>CBCSOI010000015.1:0-14771 GCA_965141595.1 uncultured Atopobiaceae bacterium
GGCGGTGTAGGTGGGGGCGTGGGCCGGACCCTCCTCGGCCACGACCTTGTACTCGGGCCCGCAGTGCAGGTCGCGCTGGGTGAGCTCCTGGAGCCGCGACTTGGGGCTCACGGGGCGGAGCGCCTTGTGAGAGTCCACGAGAGGGCCCAGCGTGTCGAGCACGAAGCGGCGCGCCTCGTCGAACCCTGCGTCGAGGTAGAGGGCTCCCACGAGCGACTCGTAGACGTTCTCGAGGGCAGAGTGCATGCCCCGGAGCTGGGTCTTCTCCTCGGACGCGCCGAAGACGATGCAGTCGCCCACACCGAGGTCGGCGGCCACCCGGGACAGGGTGTCGCCCGACACGAGCGTCACCTTGAGGCGGGATAGCTCCCCCTCGTCCATTCCCGGGAAGCGGCGGAAGATGTCGAGGGCGACGATGGCCCCCAGAATGGAGTCGCCCAGGAACTCGAGGCGCTCGTAGGAGTCGGACACAGGGCCTCCCTCCACGGCGGAGGGGTGGCAGAGCGCCGACTCGACGAGCCGACGGTCGGCGAAGCGATGGCCCAGTATCTGCTCGGCGTGAGCGACCTTGCTGGGGGGAACCTCGACCATGGCGCGGCTCAGAGGTTCTGGGAGAGCAGCTCGACGGCGTCGCCGATGCTCTTGATGGAGGTGAGCTGGTCGTCGTCGATGGTGGTGTCGAAGTCCTCCTCGAGGGCGGTCACCAGCTCGATGAGGTCGAGGGAGTCGGCGGAGAGCGACTCGAAGGTGGTCTCGGGGGTGAGGTCCTCGGCGTCGACGCTCATGGTCTCGGCCACCGTCTCGGCGACCTTGTCGAACAGCTCGTTGCGGTCCATAGGTTCCATGCCTTTCCGGTCACGCGCCCGCGCGGGCGCAGGTCTCTGAGGGTCAGTGTAGTGGAGCGGGGCTCACGCGTCCGCCTGCAGGCTCGCCGCGATGCGTCCGCACAGGTCCTCCCTGACCGTACGCAGGGCGGCGAGGGTGCCGTTCATGACGGCCTCGGGACTCGTGTGGCCATGGCCCACGAGGACGGGGGCCTTGAGGCCGAGGAGGCAGGCGCCGCCATGGACGTCGCCGGAGAGGTCCGCGGCGATCGCGGAGAAGGCCGGCTTCACAAGGAGGGCGCCCAACGCGGAGCGGGGCGACGACGACGCGGCGGCCTTGAGCCGGGCGGCCATGAACTTGGCCGTCCCCTCCATGGCCTTGAGGGCGATGTTGCCGGCGAAGCCGCAGGAGACGATGACGTCGTGGGAGCCCAGAAGGATGTCGGAGCCCTCGCAGTTGCCGACGAAGTCGACGAGCCCCGCATCGGCGGCCTCCTCGAGGGCGGCGCGGAACTCGAGGGCCTGCGAGCTGCCCTTGGTCTCCTCGGTGCCGTTGGAGAGCAGCGCCACCGTCGGGTGCCTCGCCCCGGCCTCGACCTCCGCGAGGACGGCGCCCATCTGCGCGAACTGCACGACCATCTCGGGGCGGCAGTCGGCGTTGGCGCCGAGGTCGCAGAAGACGGTCTGGTGGCCGTCGAGGCCCGGGAGCACCGCGGCGAGCGCCGGGCGCGACACGCCCTTGACCCTGCCCACGGTGACGGTCGCGGCGGCGAGCACGGCCCCCGTGGACCCCGCGGAGAAGAAGGCCTGGGCGTCGCCCTCGCGGACGGCGCGGCAGCCGCGCACGATGGAGGAGTCGCGCTTGGCGCGCACGGCCGTGGCCGGATGATCGTCCATGGCGATGACCTCGGTGGTGACGAGCGGGACGGCGCGGCCGTGGGAGGCGCAGAAGGGCTCCACGACCGAGGCGTCGCCGGCCACCAGCACGGTGAGGTCGCGGTCGGCCTCGATGGCGAGGTCGATGCCGGAGAGCACGACGTCGGGGGTGAGGTCGCCGCCCATGGCGTCTACGCAGACAGTGTTCATTGGCACTCCTTGAGGGTCCGCGGGGCCGACGGCCCCGCCCGCCTGTCAATACTACCCGTGCTGGGCGCCCGTCACAGAAAAGGCCGCCCCGGAAGGCGGCCTCGTACCCGAGATGAGCGGCGGGAGCGACTAGTCGACGGCGATGACCTGACGGTCGCGGTAGTAGCCGCAGTTGGGGCAGACGCGGTGCGGGAGCTTCACGGCACCGCAGTGGGAGCACGTGCAGCGCGCGGGCATCGCGAGCTTGCTGTTGGCCGAACGGCGGGAGTGCGTGGCCCCGCGGCCCTTCTTCTGCTTGGGTACTGCCATGATGAACCTCTTCCGATCTGTCTATCGCTCCACCGGGGTGGGCAACGTCCATAAACACACAGCTGATAATACTAGCACGGGAGCGGGCGTTGTAAACACCCGCGACGGCAGGGACCCCCCATGCACGGTATGTTCACGTATCCCCTAGGACTCGTCGCCCTCGGCGGAGTCCATGGCCTCGGCCCAGGCCTCCGCGGCCGCCTCGTCGGCGGCGTCCTCGGCGGCGCGCTCCTCCATCTCGCCCTCAGCGACGTCGCGCTTGAGCTGTGCGAGCACCGAGAAGGGGTTGGTGGGGTCGATGTCGTCCGCATGGGCCTCCGCGCAGCCGCAGTCGCCCTCGTTGAGGTTTGCGCCGCAGTGCGGGCAGAGACCCTTGCAGTCCTCGCGGCAGAGCACCACGAACGGGGTCTCCATGATGACGGCGGCGTTGACGGGTCCGGCGAGGTCGACGGTGTTGTTCTCGCGGTCCACCAGCGAGAAGTCGACGTCGTCCTCGTCGTCGGACTGCTCGGAGGCGTCAGGGAGCTCGAAGAGGAAGTACTCGTCGACCTCGGAGGCGATGGAGATGCGCGCCTCCTCGAGGCAGCGGTCGCATGTGCCGAGGACGTCGGCCTTCACGATGCCCGTCGCGAGGATGCCCTCGCCGGTGTTGGTGAGCACGATGTCGTAATCGATGCCGTCCGGCACCGAGAAGTCGTGGTCGCCGAGGGTGTAGCCGTGGATGTCCACATGGCCCGAGACCGGCCAGGTGTCACCGGGCAGCGCGAGGTGGTCGTCGATGTGGACGATGATGGGCTTGATGTCCATGGACGGGGCTCCCCCTACCAGCTCTGCTGACCGGAGCGGCCGCCGGCCTTGTCGGTGAGCGTCTGACGGCAGCGGGTCACCTGGACGACGATGGACTTGAGGTTGTCCTCGAGGTGCTCGAGGATCTCCTCGACGTACTCCTCGGCATTGTAGCGGGTGTCGCGCTCGTACTGCTGCGCGGCATCGCGGATGTCGTCGGCCTTCTGCTGCGCGAGGCGCACGACCTCCTGGTCGCCCGCGAGGATCATGGCCTGCTGCTGGGCGTCCGCGATGATGGAGTCGGCCTGCTGCTGCGCGTGGGCGAGAATCTCGTCCTGCTCCTTGAGGATGCGCCGTGCGGTGGCGAACTCCTCGGGGAAGGTGTCCTTGATGTCGTCGATGACCTGGTAGATCTCCTCGCTGTCGACGATCTTCTTCTGGCCGCCCCCACCGAAGGTGGGCTTGGCCTGGCTCACGATGTCCTCGAGCTCCGCCACGAGGTTCTCGAGCTCCTCACCCGGCTGCATATGGGCTCCTTTCAAGGTGATGGCACGAGCATCGCCTTCGGGCGACGCTGGGACGACGCATACTCGTTCATCCTAACACGGGCCGCACGCAGTACCCGCAATTCAGAGAATCCCGACGTCCCCGCCCGGGAAGCGCCGTTTGAGACGCCGCTCGACGCACGGCGGGACGAGAAGGGAGACGTCGCCGCCGAGCGCCGCGATCTCGCGCACGATGGAGCTCGACACGTAGCCGTACTCGGGGTTGCTCATGACGTAGATGGACTCGAGGTTGGGGCTCATGCGCACGTTGAGGTCGGCCTGGGCGAGCTCGTACTCGAAGTCCGTGGTGGCACGGAGGCCCTTCACCACGGCCCCGGCGCCGATCCTCCGGCAGAAGTCGACGAGCAGGCCGTCCATGGCCATGACCCGCACATCACCGATTCCGAGCTCCCCCACGGCCTCGCGCACCATGGCGACGCGCTCGTCGAGCGTGAAGGCCCGTGCGCTCCCGCGCTTGTCCCGGGAGACGGCCACGGCCACCGTCACCTCCGGGGCGATGCGGGTGGCCCTCCGAATGACGTCGAGGTGCCCGTAGGTGACCGGGTCGAACGTGCCCGGCACCACCACGTGGTCTATGGGACCGGCCTCATCGGGCATCGGTGCCCTCCTCTCCCGTGCGGTTCTCCAACAGCGTCACGACGCTCCCGCCGTGGGAGCGCTCCCTGAGCGCCGCGAGGCCCTCGACCTCGAGCGGCGCGGCGTCGGCGGCGCGCTCGTGGACCACGAGGCACCCCGGGGCCAAAAGCCCCCGCCCGCGGAGCGCCCCGATAAGCGACGCCGAGAGCCCGGGGTCCATGCGGTAGGGCGGGTCGAGCAGGACGACGTCGAACGGGCGGCCGCCCAGGCGCCCCGCGCGGGCGCAGGCGACGGCGTCTCCGGGCACGCACCTCGCGCACCCCCCGGCGCCGAGCGAGCGCACGTTGTCCCGGGCGCAGGCGAGGGCGCGGCGGTCGCGGTCCACGAGGACGCAGCCCTCGGCACCGCGGCTCACCAGCTCAAGGCCCAGGGCCCCGGAGCCGCAGAAGGCGTCGAGGACCCACGCGCCGTCAAGGTCGAGCCCGCGGGCCGCCGCGACCATGGAGGCCACGGCCTCACGCATGCGGTCCGTCGAAGGGCGGGTCCCCGACCCCTCGGGGGCCTTGAGGGGCCTGCCCCTCCACTGACCGCCTACGACCCTCATGCCCCTCCCCCGTCCTTGAAGTACAGCGTGAACCGCTCCTCGACCTCGTGGGCCAAGGGGCCGAGCACCGGGGCCGAGAGGTCGGGCGACGCCTCGAGCAGGGCGAGGGCGTCGCCGTGGGCCGCCTCGACGAGGTCGCCGTCCTCGGCGAGGTCAACAAGCGCCAGCGTCGCGGCCCCCGACTGACGGTACCCCAACACGTCGCCCTCGTGTCGCAGCCTGAGGTCGAGCTCGGCGAGCTCCAGGCCGTCGGTGCTCTGCTCGAGAGCGGCGAGCCTCTTGCGGGCGGGGGTCCCCTTCTTGGACGACGTCTCGAGGAACACCCTGCCCGCCACGGTCCCGCGTCCCACGCGCCCGCGGAGCTGGTGGAGCGTGGCGAGGCCGAAGCGGTCGGCGTCGTAGACGAGCATCGCGCAGGCGTTGGGGACGTCCACACCGACCTCGATGACGGTGGTGGACACGAGCACGTCCACGGCGCCGTCGCGGAACGCGGCCATGGCGGCGTCCTTCTCGGCAGGGGCCATGCGGCCGTGGATGAGGCCCACGGAGAGGTCCGGGAACACGCTCCGCGAGAGCTCCTCGTAGGCGGCCCGTGCGCTCTTGAGGGCGCGCTCGGTGCCCTCGGGCACGTCGTCGAGCTCCGAACCGTCGTCGGCGTCGTCAACGAGCGGGCACACCACGTAGGCCTGGTGCCCGGCGGCGACCTCCTCCCGGATGGCCCCGAAGGCGATGTCGAGCGACTCGGGGGGCACGACCGTCGTGGTGGTGCCGGCCCCGGGGTGCGGCCGCTCGCGGATGGAGGAGACGCAGACGTCGCCGTACACGGAGAGGGCGAGCGTGCGCGGGATGGGTGTGGCCGTCATGGTGAGGACGTCGGCCGCCTCGCCCTTGCCCTTGAGGCCCGTGCGCTGGTTGACGCCGAAGCGGTGCTGCTCGTCCACCACGGCGAGCGAGAGGTCGCGGAAC
The DNA here is from genome assembly GCA_965141595.1 of uncultured Atopobiaceae bacterium. Taxonomy (GTDB): domain Bacteria; phylum Actinomycetota; class Coriobacteriia; order Coriobacteriales; family Atopobiaceae; genus Granulimonas. The sequence continues at coordinate 5,718 of CBCSOI010000015.1, forward strand.
CGAACGTCCTCGGAGAGGATGGCCGTGGTCCCGAACAGGACGGTGACCGCCCCGGACGCCACACCCCCCGTCACGGAGGCGCGCTCGTCGGCCGACGTGGAGCCCGTGAGCAGGCGCCACGTCACGCCGGCAGCGTCGAGCACGGGGCCCATCTTCTCCGCGTACTGGCGGGCGAGCACGGAGGTGGGCGCCATGACGGCGCACTGGGTCCCGGAGTCGGCGCAGGCCGCCATGGCCACGGCGGCCACGGCGGTCTTGCCCGTGCCGACGTCACCGAGGAGCAGGCGGTTCATGGGGCGGGGCGACGCCATATCGGCGAGGATGTCGTCTACGGCCGCCCGCTGCTCGCCGGTGAGGGTGAACGGCAGGGCGTCGAGGAGGGCGGCCACATGGGGGCCGTCGACGGTGTGCGAGAAGCCGGGCCTGCCGGCACCCTCCAGCGCGTGGCGGGCCCTGAGCACGAGCTGGAGGCAGAGGAGCTCGTCGTAGGCGAGGCGCCGGCGGGCGCGTTCCGCCTCGTCGAGGGAGGTCGGGAAATGCGCGGCACGCACGGCGGCCCCCCAGCCCATGAGGCCGCGTGCGGCGACGAGGGAGGCCGGCAGGAAGTCGCAGGCGTCGGAGAAGTCGGCCACCGCGCAGCTCGCGATACGTCGCATCCAGGCGGGGGTGAGCCCCTCGCTCACCGGGTGCACCGGCACGACGCGGGAGTAGCCGCCCGTCTCGTTGGGCCCCAGCACCTCGTGGAACGGCGAGGCCATCTGCTTGACCCCGTAGGCGACGGTCACCTTCCCGGAGAGGGCCACGGTGTCGCCCACCGAGAAGGCGTCCTTGAGCCAGGGCTGCTTGAAGAACGACGCACGGAGCACCCCCGTGTCGTCCATGACGAAGACCTCGACGATGGGCAGCCGCGGCCGGGGGCGCTTGAGCTCGACGCGGTCGATGCGCCCCACGACCGTCGCCTCCTGGCCGACGTCGGCCTGGGCGATGGGAACCACGTGGGAGAAGTCGAGGTAGCGTCGGGGAAGGTGGAGGAAGAGGTCGCGGACGGTGCGGACCCCCATGCGCTCGAGGGCCGCGAGGCGCTGCCCCGAGACATGACGGAGCCGCGACACACGGTCGTCCAGCGCGCAGGTGCGCGTCAGACGGCCGGATGCCGCGGGAACGACGATGGTCCCTGGCTCTGCCATGGGCCTCCCTCGGTGCTACTCGATGGAGAAGATCACAGGGTAGAGGGGCTGGCCGCCGCGGTGCGGGTCGACCTCGAGATCGGGCAGGGCCTCCTCGATGGCGTCGCAGATGGCCTGGAAGGCCTCATCGTCGAGCTCGTCCCCGGCGAGGATGGTGAGGGTGTCGCCCTCCTCCTCGGTCTGCATGCGGCGCACGAGGTCCAAGGTGACCTGGTCGACGGACGACCCCACCACGGTGATGGCGCCGTCCTGGATGCCCATGACGTCTCCCGACCTGATGGGCGAGCCGTCGGCGGCCTGGGAGTCGCGCACGGCGCGGGTGACCTCGCCGTCGCGGACGTTGGCCACGGCCTCGGTCATCGCCGCCACGTTGTCGGCCAGCGGCACGTCGGTCTCGAGGACGAACAGGGCCGCGAAGGCCTGGGGCACGGTCTTGGTGGGGACCACGGCGACCTCGCAGGTGTCGCAGGCGCTCGCCGCGGCCTCGGCGGCCATGCGGATGTTGCCGTTGTCGGGGAGCACGATGACGTGCTCGGCGTTGGCACGCTCGATGGCGTCGAGGATGTCGGCCGTCGACGGGTTCATGGTCTGCCCGCCCGAGACGACGACGTCCACGCCGAGGGACTCGAGGATCTCGGCCTCGCCGTCACCGGCCGCGACGGCGACGACGCCGAGCTTCTTCCTGGGGGCGCGACCGGCCTCCTGGTCGGCGGCGATGGCCGCCGTGCGGTCGTGGGCCTCGAGGTCCATGTTGTGGATGAAGACCTCGAAGATCTGGCCGTGCTCCAGCATGTGGTGCAGCACGCGGTCGGGCTCGTTGGTGTGAACGTGGATCTTGTAGTCGGGGTTGGAGCCCACGAGGAGCTCGCAGTCTCCCATGGTAGCCAGGAAGTCGAGTGCGGCCTTCTGGTCGAAGTCCGCACTGTCGGCGTGGAAGAGGAACTCGGTGCAGTAGCGGTACTCGGAGCCCTCCCAGTCGTCGTTGAGCTCGATGTGCACGCTGGCGGCCACGGAGCGCTTGGCGTCGGAGCTGTCCACGGTGGTGCGGAAGTCGACGGAGGAGTCGGTTCCCAGGTAGGCGTTCACGAAGGCCTCGAAGAACACCGCGAAGCCGAATGCGCCGGAGTCGACGACGCCGTTCTCCTTGAGGACGGGAAGGAGGTCCGGGGTGCGGGCGACGGACTCGTAGGCCTCGGACACGAGCTCCTTGAGGGCCTCGTCCACGGACATCCCGCGGTCGTGGGCCAGCTCGTCGGCGCGCTCGGAGAGGTCGGAGACCACGGTGAGGATGGTGCCCTCGACGGGCTTGCGGACCGCCTGGAACGCGACCTTGCGGCCGTGGCGCCAGGCCGCGGCGAGGTCGGTCACGGTGATGGGGTCGCCCTTGGCCTCGACGAGGCCCTCTGCGACGCCACGCAGGATCTGGCTGGTGATGACGCCGGAGTTGCCGCGGGCGCCCATGAGGGAGCCGTGGGTGATGGCCTTGGCGACGGCCTCCATGGAGGCGTTGGCCGGGAGGGCCTCGACCTCCTTCACCACGGTCTTGAGGGTGAGGCTCATGTTGGTGCCGGTGTCGCCGTCGGGGACGGGGAACACGTTGAGCTTGTTGATCTCGTCCGCCCTGTCGGCAACCGCCTGGGCGGCGACGGGGAAGCAGTGGCGTATGACGTTCGCAATCATTCTGTGGTAACTCCGGTCTGTCTCTCCGGGGCCCCGTGGCCCCTTGCCTGCCGTTGGGTGCGTGCGGTGCCTAGCGCACCTTCATGTCCTCGATGACCACGTGCACCTCCGCGCCCTCGATCTGGGCGACCTGGCCGAGCATGAACTTGACGCTGCTCTCGAGGTTCTGGCTCACGGAGCGCATGTTCACGCCGGCGTCCACCACCACGTGAAGCGTGACGGAGACGGTGCTGCCCTCCATGTCGACGTCGATGCCCTTGGACATCTGGCTCATGGAGAGCAGGGTCTGGAGGTTCTGCTGGTCGTCGGTGTAGGCCATGCCCACCACGCCGTAACACATCATCGCGGCGTAGCCCGCGAGGTCGGCGATGACGTCGTTGGAGACCTGGAGCGTGCCGGGAACTGCTGCATCAGCCATGTGGTACTCCCATCAGATAGTGTGCGACAGGGGTCCCTGGGCCCCTAACTCGGTCTGAACGACTATACCCTACGGTCCCGCCGGCCCCGGGCGCCCCCCAGTCTCTGCACATCTTCGGTGGGGTTTGATGGAGAGGAGATGGTCCGTTGCACTCGCGGCGCCCTCTGCTATAGTTGTCGACGCACCAACCCACGGGGATATAGCTCAGCTGGGAGAGCGCATGACTGGCAGTCATGAGGTCAGGGGTTCGATCCCCCTTATCTCCACCACACGCAACAGGGCGGCGGCCTCGGTCACCGCCCTTTTTCATGGCCCGACGACCGTTGGGCACCCTTTGTCGACCGGGGCGCACCGCGCAGACCGGCCCCGCCCCCTGCGGTGGTTAAGCTGTGGGGCACGGGTATCTACAGGAGCGAAGCCACCGACCGAGCGAAGGAACCCTGAACCCATGTATCTCGAGACCATCGACTCCCCTCGCGACCTCAAGGGCATGGGCGTCGCCGAGCTCGAGGCCCTGGCGGACGAGCTGCGCGGCGCCCTCTTGGCGCGGGCGCGGACCCACGGCGGCCATCTCGGCCCCAACCTGGGCGTCGTCGAGCTCACCGTGGCGCTCCACTTCGTCTTCGACTCCCCCACCGACGCCATCGTGTTCGACGTCTCCCACCAGACCTACGCCCACAAGATGCTCACGGGGCGCAAGGAGGCCTTCCTCGACCCGACCCACTTCGACGACGTCTCGGGCTTCTCCAGCCCCGCCGAGTCGGAGCACGACCCCTTCGTCCTGGGCCACACCTCCACGTCTGTGGGCCTCGCGGCCGGCATCTCGCGCGGCCGCGCCATGGCGGGGACGGCGGGCCACGTGGTCGCGGTCATCGGCGACGGCTCGCTCTCGGGCGGCGAGGCCTTCGAGGGCCTCGACGTCGCGGGGGAGCTCTGTGACAACCTCGTGGTCGTCGTGAACGACAACGCCATGTCCATCGCCGAGAACCACGGGTCGCTCTACGAGGAGCTCCGCAGGCTCCGCGAGGCGGGCGGCGACGTCGAGCGCAACTTCTTCACCGACCTCGGGTTCTCCTACCGCTACGTCGAGGACGGCAACTCCGTCGCCCCGCTCGTCTCCGCCCTCGAGGCGGCACGGGATGCGCCGGGGCCCCAGGTCGTGCACGTCCATACCGAGAAGGGCCACGGCTACGGGCCCGCAGTGGACGACCCCGAGGCCTTCCACAACGTCGGGCCCCTCGACGGGCGCGCGTGCGGGGCGTCGCCCCTCTCCTGGAGCGACGTGACCACGGGGTACCTCAACCGGCGCATGGCGGCCGACCCCTCCACCATGACGGTGGTGGCGGCCACGCCCACAGGCCTCGGCTTCACCCCCGCCATGCGCGCCGCGGCGGGGCGCCAGTTCGTCGACGTGGGCATCGCCGAGGCCACGGCGCTCACCTTCTCCGTGGGGCTCGCCTCGGCCGGCATGCGGCCGGTGGTGTGCCTCTACTCCACGTTCCTGGGCCGCGCCTACGACCAGGTGGTCCAGGAGCTCGGCGTCAACCGCGCCCATGCCGTGCTCATGGTCGACCGCGGCTCCGTCTACTCCATGACCGACGCCACGCACCTGGGGCTCGGCGACATCGCCATGCTCGGTTCCATACCCCACGTCACCTACCTTGCCCCGTCCACGGTGCCCGAGTTCGAGGCGAAGATGGACTGGGCCCTCGACACGTGCGACGGGCCCGTGGCTGTGAAGGTCCCGGGGGGCGCCCCCGTGGAGAACGCGCTCCCCGACCTCGTCCGCGGCTCCCGTGTGGCAATCGTGGGTGCCGGCACGTTCCACCCCTGCGCACTCGAGGCCGCACGCATCCTGCGCGAGCGGTACGGGGTCGAGCCCACCGTGGTGAACCCCCGCGTGGTCTCCGACGTGGACGCCGGTCTCGCCGAGCTCCTCGCCGAGCGCCATGACGTGGTGGTCACGCTGGAGGACGGATTCGCCGACGGCGGGTTCGGCCAGAAGGTCGCCGCCGCGCTCTCCCCCCTGGGCGTCGCCGTGGTCGTGAGGGGCTTCCCCAAGGACGTCCCCGACCGCTACGACCCCGACACCCTCGTGCGGCAGGCGCGCATGACCCCGGGGCTGGTGGCCGAGGACGCCCTGGCCGCCCTCGAGGCCGTGTCGGCACGCCGGGCGGCCCGCTAGGCGAACGGCCGCTCAGATGCCCGGCAAAGGGGCGCCCCGCCCGGTCTCGCGGCCGGACGGGGCGCCCCCGTCTCCCTCCATCGGCCTGCAGGGGCCGCCCGCACCTAGCGCCTGCGGGCGATGACCTCGGATCCCACCTCTGCCGCGACCTCGTCGATGGCCACCTCGCGGCGCTCGCCGGTGCCGCGGTCCTTGACCTCGCACATGCCCTTGGCCACGGCCTTCTTGCCGAGGACCACCTGGTAGGGCAGGCCGAGGAGGTCTGCGTCGTTGAACTTCACGCCCGGACGCTCCTTGCGGTCGTCGAGCAGCACCTGGACGCCGGCCTCCACGAGCTGGTCCGCCACCTGCTGGGCGGCGGGCCACACGAGGTCGTCCGCGGTGTCGAGGGCGATGACCTCCACCTCGAACGGGGCGACCGAGACCGGCCACACGATGCCGGAGTCGTCGTGGCACTGCTCGACCACGGCGGCGAGGGTACGGGTCACGCCGATGCCGTAGCAGCCCATCTGGAAGTAGCGCTCCTTGCCGTCCCTGTCGAGGAACGTGGCGCCCATGGAGCGGGAGTACTTGTCGCCGAGCTGGAAGATCTGGCCCATCTCGATGCCGCGGGCCGCCGCGAGCGGCTTGCCGCACACGGGGCAGGCGTCCGACGCCTTGGCGCCGGCGAGGTCCTCCCAGGCGTCCGGCTCGAAGTCGCGACCGGGACGGGCGCCAAGGTAGTGGCTCTCGGGACGGTTGGCGCCCACAAGCCAGCTGAGGGAGCCGCGCAGGGAGATGTCGCAGACGCACGAGACGCCCTCGGGAAGCCCCACGGGGCCGATGCTGCCCTTGAACAGGCCGAACGACTCGAGCTCCCCGTCGCTCATGAGGTGGTAGCCGCCGAAGGCATGGGACGCCTTGACCTCGTTGAGCTCGTGGTCGCCCGGGACGACGCACACCACGGGCCTCCCCTCGCCGTCCACGAGGGCCACGGCCTTGCGGCAGGCCGCCTCGGGCACGTCGAAGAACTCGGCGAGCTCGGCGATGGTGTGGACGCCGGGCGTCTCGACGCACTCGAGCTCGTGGTCGTGGGTCTCGGGGCCGTCCTCGACGGAGATGACGACCGTGGCGGCCTCCTCGTCGGCGGCGTAGCCGCAGTCGGGGCAGTAGACGAGCGCCGCCTCACCGGCCTCAGCGAGAGCCATGAACTCGATGGAGGTGGAGCCGCCGATCTGCCCGGAGTCGGCGGCCACCGGGAGGGCCTTGATGCCGCAGCGGTCGCAGACGCCGGAGTAGGCGTCGTACATCGTGTCGAAGGATCGCTGCATGCCCTCGACGTCGGCGTCGAAGGAGTAGCCGTCCTTCATGATGAACTCGCGACCGCGCATGAGGCCGAAGCGCGGGCGCAGCTCGTCGCGGTACTTCTGCTGGATCTGGTACAGGTTCACCGGCAGCTGCTTGTAGGAGCGGAGCTCGCCGCGCACGAGGTCGGTCATGGTCTCCTCGTGGGTGGGGCCAAGCACGAAGTCGCGGTCGTGGCGGTCGGAGAGGCGCATGAGCTCGGGGCCGTAGGCATCGTAGCGGCCGGACTCCTCCCAGAGCTCCGCCGGGGTGAGGATGGGCAGGAGGACCTCCTGCGCCCCGTGGGTGTCCATCTCGTCCCGGATGATGTCCTCGATCTTCTCGAGGGAGCGCCAGGCGAGCGGCAGGTACGAGTAGAGCCCGGCGGCGGTCTTGCGGATCATGCCGGCCCTCAGCAGGAGGCGGTGGCTCGCGAGGTCCGCGTCCGCCGGGTCCTCCTTCAGGGTGGGGGCGTACAGCGAGCTCATGGTCTGGAACGTCTTCACGGTTGCGGCTCCTCCGGTCTGGTACGTGGTCGAGCGCCCGGTGACTCCGGCCTCCCCCGCCCCGGGCGCGGGGACGGGCGGCCTGTGCGGCCCCTACGGGCGCGGGCCGTCGCCGTAGCGGCGGTCGATCTCCTCCATGAGGGCGTCGACGAGACGCTCCTCCGGGACGGAACCCAGCGACTCGCCGCCGGCGATGAGGAGGCCCTGGCCGTTGCCGCCGGCGATGCCGACGTCGGCCGCACGGGCCTCGCCGGGCCCGTTGACCACGCAGCCCATGACGGCCACGGTGATGGGGGCCTCGACGCCCCGCAGCCTCTCCTCCACCTGCGACGCGAGCCCCATGAGGTCGATGCGGCAGCGCCCGCATGTGGGGCACGAGACGATCTCGGGTCCGCGGCGGCGCAGGCCCACCGACTGCAGGATGTTCCAGGCGACGCGCACCTCCTCCTCCGGCGGGGCCGTGATGGAGACGCGCACGGTGTCGCCGATGCCCTCGGAGAGGAGCACCCCCAGGGCCACGGAGTTCTTGACCGTGGCGGGCCCAAGGCCGCCCGCCTCGGTGACGCCGAGGTGCAGCGGCACGGTGGGGATGCGGGCCGAGAGCTCCCGGTTGGTGCGGATGGTGGAGGGCACCGAGTGGGTCTTGGCCGAGAGCACGATGTCGGAGAAGCCGCGCCCCTCGAAGTGGCGCACGAACGACAGGGCGCTCTCCACGAGCTTCTCGGGCTGCGTGAGGTCCTCACGGGCGTCCACGGCAGGGTCGAGGGAGCCGGCGTTCACGCCGATGCGGATGGGGATGCCGGCCTCGCCCGCGGCGTCGATCACCGCGTCCACCTTGGCCCACGACCCGATGTTGCCGGGGTTGATGCGCAGGGCCGACGCCCCCCGGGCGCACGCCCCGAGGGCGAGGCGGTGGTCGAAGTGGATGTCGGCCACCACGGGGAGCGGGCTTTCGGCACAGACCTCGCCGAAGCCGTCGAGGGCGTCAGCAGACGGGACGGCGACGCGGATTATCTCGCAGCCCTCCTCTGCGAGCGCCGCGACCTGGGCGAGCGTGGCGGCGGGGTCCTGGGTCGGGGTGCAGGTCATGGACTGGACGGCCACAGGGGCGCCGCCTCCCACGGCCACCGGCCCCACATGGACCTGCCGGGTGAGGGTGCGGGGCAGGGGGCCCGGGGCGCCGTCGCCCAGGAGCCCGGCCTCGCGCCGAAGGTCTTCCATGGTCAGCCTCCCAAGACGAAGCGAACGATGTCCTGTCGGAGCAGGACGAAGAACAGGAGCATGAACAGGGCTATACCCACCATGGACACGCCCTGCTGCACGCGCATGGAGACGGGACGCCGGCGCACGGCCTGGATGGCCTCGATCACGACCTTTCCGCCGTCCAGGGGCGGGACGGGCAGCAGGTTCATGAAGGCAAGGCTCAGAGACACCGCGGCCGCGAGCAGGGCGAACGACGCCGCACCCTGGCTCGCCGCCTCGCTCGCCATGACCGAGATGCCCACGACGGAGCTGGAGCTCTCGATGACCTCGCCGATGTGGGCGGGCTGGAGCAGCCTGAGGATGAACGAGGCGGTTGAGCCCACGTAGGAGAGTGCGTAGGAGAAGGCCTCCCCAATGCCGAGGCGCACGTTCTCCACCGTGCCCTGGATGCCGAGGGTCTCGGCGGGGCCGTCGAGGGCCACGCCCACGTCGACGGTCCTGCCGTCGCGCCTCACGGTGATTGTGAAGTCGGTGCCCTCGGAAAGTGCCTCG